>WHST01000011.1 GCA_009379955.1 Streptosporangiales bacterium
ACCCGCGAAGTGCCTTTCTCCAAGAGCAACAGGACCGTCGACAAGTCCCAGTTTCCCTTGCAGACAAGGCACTTTCGCATCACCACACCCCGTGTCGCCCCACCAGGTGTGAAAGACCGAGGTTAACGTGATCAACGGGAGCGCGAGCTCAGCCGAAGAGCCGGCCCAGGTACGCGAGCTTCGCGATGTCCTGAAACGCCTCGCCGCCCTCGTGGTCGTTGTACCTGTACACCTCGATGTCCTTCTCCCCGCGGTAGGCGTTGTACGCGGCGAACACCGTCGACGGCGGGCAGGTCTCGTCCATCAGACCCACCGAGAACAGCGACGGAGCCGTCGACCGGCCCGCGAAGTGGACGCCGTCGAAGTACCCGAGGGTGTCGAACACCCGGTCGACCTGGTCGCGGTGCACCTTGAGATAGCGGCGGATCTCGGCGTACGGGTCGGCGTCGACGAGGTCAACCGCTCGCGGGAAGTCGCAGAGGAACGGCACGTCGGGCAGGACCGCCGACACGTCGCCCACGAGCGCGCCGACGGCGAGGGCGATGCCGCCGCCCTGGCTGCCGCCCGTCACGGCTACCCGTTCGCCGTCGACGGCGGGATGCGTGCGCACCGCCTCCACCGCGCGGACCGCGTCGGTGAACACCCGCCGGTAGTAGTAGGTGTCGCGGTCGAGGATCCCCTTGGTCATGAAGCCCGGATGGTGCGGGTTCGCGCCGGCCGGCCCAGGGTCAGGCGTGTCGCCGGGAGCGTGACCACTGCCCTGCCCCCTGGTGTCCATGACGAGGTGCGCGTAGCCGGCCTGTGCCCACAGCGTGTGCTGGTGCGCGAGACCGCGACCTCCCCCGTACCCGATGTACTGCACGACGGCGGGCAGCGGACTCCGGTGCCCGGCAGGCAGGTGCAGCCAGCCGCGGATCTCGTGCCCGCCCCACCCGGCGAAGCGCACGTCGAACGTGTCGACGACCCGCAGACCCGTGTCGTACGGAGTCCACGATGCGGACAGTGCGTGGACGCGAGCCTCGGCCAGCGTTCGCGACCAGAACTCCTCGAAGTCGCCCGGTTCCACTATCCGAGACCGGTAGGTTCGCAGCTCGGCAAGGTCCATATCGAAGATCGCCATCGCCGCACTGTATCCGTCGGCCGTCGACCGATAAGGTGCTTCCCGGTGTGCCGGGAAGACTGGTCGGCGACGTCGTCCTCGACCCCGCGGGAGCCGCCATGATCGCCACCGTCACCGTGGTCGTCTTCGTCGGCGTCTACATCCTCATCGCGACCGAGCGCATCCACCGCACCGCCGCCGCGCTCGGTGGCGCGGGCGTCATGCTCCTCATCCACGCCACGGACGCGGAGAAGGCGTTCTTCGACTCCCACACCGGCATCGAGTGGAACGTCATCTTCCTGCTGCTGGGGATGATGGTCATCGTCGGCGTGCTCAAGCACACCGGGCTCTTCGAGTTCCTCGCGATCTGGGCGGCCAAGCGCGCCCGCGGCCGGCCCTACCGGCTGCTCGTCATGCTGTGCATCCTCACGGCGACGGCGTCGGCGCTGCTCGACAACGTGACCACGGTGCTGCTCGTCGCGCCGATGACGCTGGCGATCTGCCGGCGGCTGAACCTCTCGGCCCCGCCGTACCTCATCGCCCAGGCGATGGCGTCCAACATCGGCGGCACGGCCACGCTCGTCGGCGACCCGCCGAACATCATCATCGCCAACCGCGCCGACCTCACGTTCAACGACTTCCTGGTGCACCTCGCGCCGCTCGTCGTCATCCTGATGGTGGCCTTCGTCCTGCTCTGCCGGCCGTTGTTCCGTTCGGCCTTCGTCTACGACGCGGACCGCGCCGCGGACCTCGAGGCGATGAGCGCCCGCAAGGCGATCACCGACCCCAAGCTGCTGTGGCGCTGCCTCGTCGTGCTCGGCGTGGTCATCGTGGCGTTCGTCCTCCACCCCGTCCTGCACTACGAACCGTCGGTCGTCGCCCTGCTCGGCGCCGGCCTCCTCGTCGCCGGCACGCGCGTCACGGTCACCGACGTCCTGCGCGAGGTCGAGTGGCCGACCCTGGGCTTCTTCGCCGGCCTGTTCGTCGTGGTGGGGGCGCTCGTCAACGTCGGCGTCATCGGCGGGGTCGCCGACCTCGCCACCGACGCCACCGGCGGCAACCTCGCGGTGACGACGATGGCCCTGCTCTGGGGCTCCGCCGGACTGTCCGCGATCATCGACAACATCCCGTACGTCGCGACGATGGCTCCCGTCGTCGCCGAGCTCGTCCCCACCATGAGCGGCGACGCGTCCGTGCTGTGGTGGGCACTCGCCCTCGGCGCCGACCTCGGCGGCAACGCGACCGCCATCGGGGCGTCCGCCAACGTCGTGGTCCTCGGCATCGCCGAGCGGAACGGCATGAAGATCACGTTCTGGCAGTTCACGAAGTACGGCCTCGTCGTCACCCCCGTGACGATCGCGCTGTGCGTGCCGTACCTCTGGCTGCGTTACCTGATGTGACAACCTCGTCCCATGGATGACCGGGGGCTGGTGCTCAGCCTCGTCGACAGGTACGCGTTCGCGGAGGTCGCGGCCGTCGTCACGCTGCTCGACGACCTCGACGACGGCGCCAGGGAGCGCGCCGAGCGGCTGTGTGAGTTCGGGCTGCGGCTGCTCGAGCTCGACGCCGAGGACTTCGACCAGGCACCCGGGGTGCCCACGGACCTGGCCGAGCGGGCGCGGAGGTCCTGGATCCCCCAGCGGCCCGACGCGCCTGATCGGGGGGCGCTCGACTCGATGGTGCCCGCGTTCGGCCTCATGCTCGAGGTCATCGCGGTCCGGTGGCAGCACGGCGACATGTCGCGTGCGCTCGCCGTCGCGCACATCCTGAACGAGTACCTGCCGATGCTGGTCTGGGAGCCGGTACTCGGGCACGCGGCCGACCCGGCGCGACTGGGCCGCCACGTGCTCGGTCCCGGCAGCCGGTGGGGCACCGACGAGCGCGAGTGCGAGCACGGCGGCCTGGAGCGCAAGGCGGCGCGCATCGCCGTCCGGGTGGCGGAGCGTCCGGTCGCCGAGTGGCAGAGCTACCTCGACCGCCAGCACTCGCACATCGCCGACGCCCTGGCCGCCTGTGCCGGGTTCTGCTCCGTCGACTGCCACGTGCGGACGCGGCTGCCCGAGGCCGTCCGCCGCACCTTGCGCACCCGCATCCGCGTGGCCCGCCGGCTCGCCGGCAGCCCGCTCGTCGCCCTGCGCCACGCGGCGCCGGTGGGCCACGGCTTCGGCGTGCCGAACGAGGGCGAGGTGCTGACGGCGTGGGAACAGACCCGCGACCGGGTCGACGACCAGTCGCTGCCGGCCGACGAGAGCGCGGTCGCCCGCCGCATCCGCGCCGCCGACGGTTTCGCGCTCCCCGGCCTACCGACGTTCATCTCGGCCGTCGCCGGACGCGCGGTGCCCCAGGACACCCTCATCGCCGACGTCCGCGACCGCCTGGCCGCCACCCTCACCGCCCGCCAGGCGTGAGCGGCGAGCGGGCCTCAGGACACGGAGACGAAGATCGCGTCGACCTTGTGGCGGTCGAGGATCAACGCGGCCGCGCCGACGCGCAGCTCGACGGTGTCGTCGGGCCGCGCGACCACGGTGGCCGTGGCGTCGGGTGCGACGCCGGCGTCGTAGAGCTCGCGCATGAACGGCACGTCGTCCTGGACGCGCTCGCTGATCCGCCTGACCACGACGTCGGTGCCGGTAGGCCCGGCCGCCTCGCCCGCCGTCTGTAGGTCGAGCTCGGGCATGGGCTCCACGGGCACGTCGAGCTCGACGAGACCGGGGATGGGGTTGCCGTGCGGGCACCGGCGCGGCTTGTGGCAGAGAGCGACGATGCGGCGCTCGACGTCGTCGGACATCACGTGCTCCCAGCGACAGGCCTCGACGTGGACCTGCTCCCAGTCGAGCCCGAGCACGTCGAGCAGCAGCACCTCCGCGAGCCGGTGCTTGCGCATCACCTGGGTCGCGTACTCGTGGCCCCGCGGGGAGAACTCCAGATGCCGGTCGCCCTCCACCTTGACGAGGCCGTCGCGCTCCATGCGCGCCACGGTCTGGCTGACGGTGGGACCGCTCTGGCTGAGCCGCTCCGCGATGCGGGCGCGCAGCGGAACGATGCCCTCCTCCTCGAGCTCGAAGATGGCTTTGAGGTACATCTCAGTCGTGTCGATCAGACCGTGCGCTGTCACAACCGAAATGGTACTCGGAGGGGCGGACGATCTCCCAAACGCGGCGATGGGCCGGCGACACTCACCGAGGTGAGGCCGCCGGCCCATCGCCGAGATGGTGCTGGTGGTGCTGCTGATGACTAGCCGGTCACCGCGTGCTCGGTCTGCACGGGCGTCGGCGTCGGCGCGCTGCCGTCGTCGTCGCCACCGTCGTCGTCACCGTTGTCGTCATCGTCGTCGCCCGGGTCGTCCCCGCCGTCGTCGCCGTTGTCGCCGGAGGTCGCGCTGGCGAGCACGATGCTGGCGAGGGGGTCCGCGCTACGCGCGCTCGAGCCCGTGAGCCCTTCGAGCGCACCGGTCACCGAGGCGCTCAGGCCGTCCAGCTCGGACAGCTGGGTCAGACCGGCACTGGCGTCGAGACCACCGGTCGCAGAGAGCTGGCCCAGCAGCTGGTCGAGCTGCGGCGCGGTGATACCGGGTGCCACCTTGACGTGCACGGCGTTGACCGTGAGGCTGCCGTCGTCGTTGGTGATCTGCTCGTTCAGCGTGATCTCGAGCAGACCGGCCACCCCGATGGTCGTGTTCGCCGCGGGGCTCGGCGCCAGACCGGACAGGTCGTTGTTGCCGATCTTGAGGCCGACGATCTTGCTCGAGCCGACCGCGTTCTCGGACGTGGCCTCGATGAGCTCGGCCGTGATGCCGGCGTCGCCACCGAGGTTCAGGTTGCCGATCCGCGCCTCGGCGTGGTTCTTCTCGGCCAGCACCTCTAGCGCGCCGACGTCCATCGGCGCGTCGTCGCCGATGATCGGCAGCGCCACCGTGGGCTGCCAGTCACGTGCGGGAATCGAGGCCGTGCGCTCCTTGACGAGCTTGCCGTCGGTCGACTCGACGAACGGCGTCTTCTTGATGACGTCGTTGCCGGAGAGCTGCACGTGCACCCCGTACGCACTGTCCGGGTTGGAACTGGCGGCCTGCGCCGGGTTCACTGCTGCGAAGAGCAGCGCGACGCCGGCAGACGCGGCGAGCCCCGCTCCAGCGATCTTCTTCCATGCCATCAGGGTGTGGCCTCCTAAGGAGTTCTTCTCTCGGGGGGTCGGGCTCACTGGATGAGGACCAATGAGCCGAGCGGCACCTGGCGGAGCTCGTCGAGCCCGTCCGCGGGGACGCGGATGCACCCATTACTCACGGCCTGCCCGAAGACACTGCTGTCGGTGGACCAACCGTGGAGGGCGACCGTGCCAGGGCCGCCACCGAACGTGTCGAGCGTGTCGGAGTGAGCTCCGAGCGGCAACACGAGCGGTGTGTACTTGGCCTGCTTGGCGTCGATGATCGACGCCATCAGGTAGGTGCGCGTGCGGGGCGTAGGGGTCTTGGTCGCGCCGACCGCCACCTGCCAGCTCCCGACCAACGCGTCGTCCTTGCGGAGGACGAGCCTCCTCTTGTCGACGTCGACCTTGACGACGTACGGCGTCTTGGCCTTGTCGAGCTGTGCCGAGGACCTGAGCCAGCCGGCGGCGCCGTTGGGCCGCGCCGGCAGGAGGACCTTGAGCCACCCGGACTTCCGGTCGATCACCGGGACCCAGGTGGGGTTGCCGAGCTCCTTGACCGGGAGCCTGGCGATCGCGGTGCCGCCCGGCTCGTCGTACACCGGCTGCTTGCTCTTCGGGTGGACGACCGTGCCGTCGGTCTTCTTCGTCGAGGCGTCGCGTGGTGCGCCCTCGACCGTCGTGAACGTCGACGCGTCGACGACCTTCACCCGCTTCTCGACGGCGGCCTTGGACGACGTGGTGGAGGGCTTCGGCGTCGCCTCGCCGGAGCCGCAGCCGACGACCGCGCCGAGCACCATCGCGCAGGCGGCCGCCAGCGCCAGTTGCCGGCGCGCGCCGGACCATGCGTGACTCATGCACCGGACAACGAACGCGGTTGCGTTCGGTGACGGTGCGGTTACGCGGGACTTCACTCGAGCTCCTGGGGCTGGAGCGTGGTCACGTCCCGTGAGGGCGTGACAACGCGGGGCGGTGGTGCTGGGGGAGAATGTAGCTGGTAGCTCTCGGAGAGTCACGGAGGGGGGGTATGACATATCGGACATCTTTGAAGTCTCCAGGTCAGCGGCCCGATTTCGTCACCGATCGCCGCGGGTCGGCGCGCGCTTCCGCCGCTCGTGGTCACCCGGTCTCTCCTCGTGTCCCGGCGCATCTCCCGGTTGGGTACGGTCGTCGTCATGCCTGGAACGCAGCCGGCGGGAACGTCGGACCCTCCGAGTACCAGCGGCGCGTCGCTGGTCGTCCCCGCCCGATTCTGCGGCCCGCCGCACTCGGCGAACGGCGGTTACGTCGCCAGCCGCGTCGCGTCGTACGTCGGTCTCACCTCCGTCGACGAGACCGCACCGCACGGCAGGGAGCCGCAGGCCGTGACGACGGTGCTCCGCGCGCCGATCCCGCTCGACACCCCCGCGCTCGTCACCTCCGACGGCGACACCGTGACCGTCCGCCTCGACCACCGCGTGCTCGCGGAGGCGGCACCAGGCCGGCTCGACACCGACCCGCCCGAGCCGGTGGGCTACGCCGACGCCGCCGCGGCGGGCGAGCGTTACCCCGGGTACGCGCGGCATCCGATGCCCACCTGCTTCGGCTGCGGCGTCGACCGCCGGCCGGGCGACGGCATCCGCCTCGCCGTCGGTTCGGTGGGCGACGGGCGTGTCGCCGGCACCTGGCAGCCGGACGAGTCGATGTTCGCGCTCGGCGACGACGGCGGGCCGGTGCCCGCCGAGTTCGCCTGGACCGTGCTCGACTGCGCCGCGGCGTGGGCCTGGGACTTCGCCGCCGAGCCCGCGCTGCTCGGCACGATGACCGGCATCGTCGACGAGGCACCGTACGTGGGTGAGCGGTGCGTGGTCGTCGCCACGGTGCTCGGTCGCGAGGGCCGCAAGATCCACACCGCGTCCGCGCTCTACGACGCCGACGGCCGCGTCCTCGGCCGGGCGCAGTCGGTCTGGATCACGGTCGACCCCGCCCGCATCGGCACGCCGTAGGAGGCGTCAGGGGGCAAGGCGTTCGACGCGCCAACCGGACGACTCGCGCACGTACCGGAGCCGGTCGTGCATGCGGTCGCCGCGCCCCTGCCAGAACTCCACCGCGGACGGGACGATCAGGTAGCCGCCCCAGAACTCCGGCAGCGGGACGGCGGTGTCACCTGGCCAGCTCCCCTGCAACTCGGCGTACCGCTCCTCCAGCACCTCGCGTGACACGACGACGGCGGACTGCTCCTCGCTCGCCCACGCGCCCAGCTGCGACCCCTTCGGCCGCAGCGCGAAATACGCGATGCTCTCCTCCCGGCTCACCCGCTCGGCGTCGCCGTACACGAGCACCTGGCGCTCCAGTGCGTACCAGGGGAAGGTGGCGGCGATCCGCGGGTTGGCCTCGATCTCGCGGGCCTTGCGCGAGCGGTAGTTGGTGTAGAAGACGAAGCCGCGCTCGTCGTACCCCTTGAGCAGGACGCTGCGCGAGCTCGGCCTGCCCTCGGCGTCGGCGGTCGCGACCACCATGGCGTTGGGCTCGACGACGACCTCGCGCGCGGCCGACGCCTCGCCGAACCAGCGGTCGAACTGGGTCATGGGGTCGGCGGCGAGGTCGGACTCGGACAGGCCGGCGAGAGCGTACGCACGACGCAGGGCGGCGGGGTCGGTGGAGGCGTTCACCCCCCGATCGTGCCACCCGCGCGGATGTGACGTGTCGGACAGCTCCCCCGACTGGCAGGTGACCCACCGGTAGGGGTTGAATGACAGCTCCGCACCAGCACAGCCGTACGGCCGCTATCCGCGGCCAGGCAGGACGGGAGCACCTGATGTCCGACTTCAAGCCCGGACTCGAGGGGATCGTCGCCTTCGAGACCGAGATCGCGGAACCGGACAAGGAGGGTGGCTCCCTCCGCTACCGCGGCGTCGACATCGAGGATCTCGTCGGCGAGGTCACCTTCGGCCAGGTATGGGGCCTGCTCGTCGACGGCGAGTTCGCCCCCGGCCTGCCGCCGGCCGAGCCCTTCCCGCTCCCCGTGCACTCCGGCGACGTCCGGGTCGACGTGCAGTCCGCACTCGCGCAGCTCGCCCCGGTGTGGGGACTCCGCCAGCTGTACGACATCACGCCGGAGCAGGCACGCGACGACCTCGCCCGCGCTGCGGTCACGGCCCTGTCGTTCATCGCCCAGTCGATGCGCGGGCAGGACCTGCCGATGGTCCCGCAGAGCGAGGTCGACAAGGCCGCGTCCATCACCGAGCGGTTCATGATCCGGTGGCTCGGCGAGCCACGCCCCGAGCAGATCAAGGCCGTCGACGCCTACCTCGTGTCGGCCGCGGAGCACGGCATGAACGCGTCGACGTTCACCGCGCGCGTCATCGCGTCGACCGGCGCCGACGTGGCCGCCGCGCTCTCCGGCGCCGTGGGCGCGATGTCCGGCCCGCTGCACGGCGGCGCGCCGGCCCGGGTGCTGCACATGGTCGAGGAGGTCGAGCGCATCGGCGACGCCGGTGCGTACGTCCGCGCCGAGCTCGACAAGGGCAGCCGGCTGATGGGCTTCGGCCACCGCGTCTACCGCGCCGAGGACCCGCGGGCGCGCGTCCTGCGACGCACGGCGAAGGAGCTCGGCGCAGAGCGCTACGAGGTGGCGGCCGCGCTGGAGAAGGCCGCGCTCGGCGAGCTGCGGGCGCGCCGGCCCGACCGCGTACTGGAGACCAACGTCGAGTTCTGGTCCGCGATCGTGCTCGACTTCGCGGGCATACCGGCGGACAAGTTCACGTCGATGTTCACGTCGGCCCGCACGGCCGGCTGGAGCGCGCACATCCTCGAGGAGAAGCGCACCGGACGCCTCATCAGGCCCGCGGCGCGCTACATCGGCCCCGACACCCGTCCGGCGAGCGCCGTGGCGGGCTACGACAAACTCGACGCCTAGAAGGGCGACCTCAGCCGGTGTAGAGCTGGCGGGTGCAGGCACCCAGCTCGACGTGGTCGGAGCTCCGGACGGTCTCCGGGTCGAAGCGGACCGTCCACTGCTTCGTACCGTCGAGCACCACCGTGTCGCCGCCGCCGAAGCGTGCCGTGCGGAACGACTCGCTGCTGGAGTCCGAGTTGAAGCAGCCGAGATAGGCGCGCCTGCTGAACGGTCCGCTGGTGGACTGCACGTACAGCCCCTGCACCGGGTCGATGACGTTGGTGGTGTCGTGCACGATGACCTCGAACCGGCCGTCGCGAGACGTCGCCAGGACCCGTTGGTCGAGATCCATGACGTAGCCGAGGAGCATGCCGACTCCGGTGGTCACCAGCGCGGCCGCCAGCAGCGCGACCGCGCCGAGAGCCGGCGGCAGGCTCCGCGAACCGCCTCTCGCCGCCGCCAGCAGGACGCAGGTGATGCCGAGCACGCTGAGGCCGGCGGCCGCCAGGAGCAGCGACAGCCATGGACGGTCTCCGAACCCGACCCAGCGGAACGGGTTCACGAACGTCAGGCCGGCCAGTGCGATCAGCAGGGCACCGACGCCGCTGAGCCACACCATGCGTGTCTTCGTCACGGCTGCACACCACCAAGGGGATCGATCGCGGTTCCGGAATGATCTCTCACGACGAACCGAGGCCGTGGACCGGCACTGCGGCCCCTGATGGTGGACGCAACGCGAGCACTCGACTACGCAGGTGGGACAATCTGCGCATGGCCCCGATCCAGATCCCTTCAGAACTCCTGCCCGAGGACGGCCGGTTCGGCTGTGGCCCGTCCAAGGTGCGCCCGGAGTCCATCGCCTCCCTCGCCGACACCGGCACCAAGCTCCTCGGCACGTCCCACCGCCAGGGCCCGATCAAGTGGCTCGTCCGGCAGATCAGGGACGGCGTCAACGAGCTCTTCGGCCTGCCCGACGGCTACGAGGTCGTCCTCGGCAACGGCGGGTCGACCGCGTTCTGGGACGCCGCGGCGTTCTGCCTCGTCCGCGAGCGTTCGCAGCACTACGTCTTCGGCGAGTTCTCGTCGAAGTTCGCGGCGGCCACGAAGGCGGCGCCCTGGCTGACCGACCCGGCGATCGTCGAGTCCGAGCCCGGCACCCACCCGGCAGCGCGCAGCACCGCCGGCGTCGACACGTACGCCCTCACCCACAACGAGACGTCGACCGGCGTCGCGATGCCGGTCGAGCGGCCCGCCGACGCCGGCGACGCACTCGTCGTCGTCGACGCCACGAGCGGCGCGGGCGGCCTGCCGGTCGACCCGAGCCAGTTCGACGTCTACTACTTCGCGCCGCAGAAGTGCTTCGCCGCCGACGGCGGCCTGTGGGTCGCGGCGTTCTCCCCCGCCGCGCTGGCCCGCGTCGCCGAGGTCAAGGCGTCGGGACGCTACATCCCCGCGTTCCTCGACCTCGCGACGGCGATCGACAACTCCGCGAAGGACCAGACCTACAACACCCCGGCGGTCGCCACTCTCTTCCTGCTCGCCGACCAGCTCGACTGGCTGATCGACAGGGGCGGCCTGCCGTGGGCGACCGACCGCACCGCCGACTCCGCGTCCCGCCTCTACCGCTGGGCCGAGAAGTCGTCCACCGCCGAGCCGTTCGTCCGCGACCCCGCCCAGCGCTCGAACGTCGTCGGCACCGTCGACTTCGCCGACGGCGTCGACGCCGCCCAGCTCGCGGCCGTCCTGCGCGCCCACGGCATCGTCGACACCGAGCCCTACCGCAAGCTCGGCCGCAACCAGCTCCGCATCGGCATGTTCCCCGCCGTCGAGCCCGGCGACGTCGAAGCCCTGACCACCTGCATCGACCACGTGGTCGACCGCCTCTAGCCGAGACCCGTCGCCGGGTCTCCAGGACCCACCCCGTGAGGGGCACCCTCACCGTGTCCTCCCACCCGTGGGGGGCACCCTCACCGCGCCAGAACGCGGTGAGGGTGCCCCTCACGGGTTGAGCGCCCGGCCGCACGGCTCGACCGACGGGGCGGTCGATACGGTGGAGGGATGCGGGTTCTCGTCACCGGCGGCGCCGGGTACATCGGCAGTCACACCGTCGTCGCGTTGCTCGAGGCGGGTCACGAGGTGGTCGTGGTCGACAGCCTCGCCAACTCCCAACCGGAGTCGCTGCGCCGCGTCGAGGCGATCACCGGCACCGCCGTCGCGTTCCACGACACCGACGTCCTGGACGAGCAGGCGCTCGGCCGGGTGTTCGGTGACCGCGCGATCGACGCCGTCGTGCACTTCGCAGCGCTGAAGGCGGTCGGCGAGTCGGTCGCGCAGCCGCTGCGCTACTACACCACCAACGTCGGCGGCACGCTGACGCTGCTGCGCGTCATGGAGCGGCACGGTGTGCACCGGCTCGTGTTCAGCTCCTCCGCGACCGTGTACGGCATCTACGGCGACACCGACGACATGCCGTTGCGCGAGGACGTCCGCCTCGGCGCGGTCAACCCGTACGGCGAGACCAAGGTGCAGGTCGAACGCATCCTCACCGACGTCGCCGCGGCCGACGAGCGCTGGCGGTTCGGGCTGCTGCGCTACTTCAACCCCGTCGGCGCCCACCCGTCGGGGACGATGGGCGAGGACCCGACCGGCGTGCCCAACAACCTGCTGCCGTTCATCGCCCAGGTCGCAGTGGGGCGCCGCGACCGGCTCACCGTGTTCGGCGACGACTACCCGACCGCCGACGGCACCGGCGTCCGCGACTATATCCACGTCATGGACCTCGCCGCCGGCCACGTCGCCGCGCTCGAGCACCTCGACACGTTCCACGGCGCCACCGCGTGGAACCTCGGCACCGGCACCGGCTCGTCGGTCCTCGAGGTGCTGCACGCGTTCGAGCGCGCCGTCGGACGCCCGATCCCCCACGTCGTCGCCGACCGCCGTGCGGGCGACGCCCCGGTCTCGTACTGCGATCCGAGCAAGGCGAAGCGCGACCTGGGCTGGCAGGCCGACCGGTCACTCGACCAGATGTGCGCCGACCACTGGCGCTGGCAGCACCAGAATCCCGACGGCTACCGCTCCTAGGCCGCGACCGTCAGTCGCGCAGCCAGAACGGCTCACCGTCGTCGCCCGACGACCCGCGGCGCCGGCCGCGTGCCGGACGCGACCCCGCGCGGCGCGACGGCTGCGCGGACCTGCGGCCGTGCGGTGGGCCGGCCGGCGGACCGCCCTGGGCACCGGGGGGCCCGAACCCGCCGGGTGCGCCGCCCCCGCGCTGGGGCGGCCCCGGCCATCCCCTGTCGTCGCCGTCGGGCTCGTACCTCTCGCCGTACGCCGGCGGCGGGTACGGCTCGTCGCGGTCGTAGCGGCGGTCGCGCCTGCCGCCGCCGTGTGCACCGACGGGCGCGGCAGTGCGGCGCCGGATGAAGAACGCCGCGGCGGCCGCGACCAGCGCGATGGCGAACGGACCCACGATGAACAGCCCGTTGACGAAGCCACCGCTGTCCTCGCCCGAGGCACCCAGCTCGGAGCTGCTCGGCGTGGCACTGCTGCCCGGCGACGCCGTCGCCGACGGGCTCTTCATGACGTCACTCAGTCGCAGCCGGAGCACCTCGCTGCCCGCGCCCTCGCTGCTCAGCAGCAACGACTTGCCGCCGGGCGCGTACGCGATGCCCTCACCCTGCTTCTGCTTGGGCAGCTCGAACTTCGCGAGCTGCTTGCCTCCGGTGGAGTAGACGTAGCCCGTCGTGTAGCTGCGCAGCACGAACTGCTCACCGTCGGAGCGGAACGCCCCGTCGGTGATGAGCGGCGGCATGGCACCGAGCTTGCGCAGCTCGTTCTGCCCTTCACCGAGGTCGTCGGCCCGGTAGAGGGCGCCGCCCTTCTCGTCCTTGGTCACGATGTACGTGTGCGAGTTCTTCGGGTTGACGAGCAGGGCCTCGGCGTCGTGCGCGCCGTCCGGGTACGTCAGCTCGTAGGAGTCGTCGGCCTCGTAGAAACCCGTCGCCAGGTCGTCGGGCAGCCGGAAGCGGTACACGGTCACGCTGTCGCGCTGGGCGTCGTTGTCGCCGATGTCGCCGATCCACAGGGTGCGTCCCTTGCCGGGTGCGATGGCCTCCCAGTCGACCTTGTCGGCGTTGCGCAGCCGCATCGTCGCGTCCGAACGGCCGTCGTCGGCGGAGACGCCGAAGACCCGGGTGGGCCCGCTGTCGTTGATCGTGAAGACGTGGTCCGGCTCGGCCGGCAGCACCGCGAGGCCACTCGAGGTGTCGATGCGTTCGTCACTGAACTCGAACGCGACGGCGGCCTTGGGCGGGGCCGCCTGCCCGGCGCTCGCGGGGAGCGGGACGAGCAGCGCGGCGACGAACCCGAGTGCGGCGGCCGCGCGAACCGCCCGACGGGTGACCGACACGCTCATGACGACCCCCGCGACGACACCTGCCGCCCGGACGGGAAGAAGAGGTAGTTGCGGACTCCCTCGCGCACTCCGGACACCGGTCGCCACGCTCCCTGTGACCACGCCGACAACGCGTAGTCGCGCTCACCGAACCAGGCGACGACGTCGCCCGCGGTGTGACCGTACCGTTCCAGGTGGCGATCTTCGACCTCGAGGAGCACCGATGGCCGGAACTCGCCGACCGTCGCCTCCGCGCCGCGGAGGAAGGCGAGTTCGCCGCCCTCGACGTCGGCCTTGACGAAGTCGATCCGGTCGAGTCGCGTGCGCCGGGCGAGCTCGTCGAGGGTGGTGACGGGGACCTCGTGCTCGACCTGCTCGGCGAACTCCGCGTTGGAACCCAGCCCGCCGGCTCCTGTCGTCACGAAGGCGCGTCCGGTGACCGGCCGGCCGCGACGCATCGGCACGCTCACGGCCGCAGTGTGCGGCTCGGCGCCGAGGGCCAGCGCGTAGCGGCGGACGTTGGGCGCGGAGCGCAGCCGCAGCCAGCCGTCGTACGGGGTGTAGAGGCCGGGGAGCGGCTCGACGCTGAGCACCACACCGGTCGGGCCGACGAGGCGGGACAGCACGCACGTGTAGACCCCGAGCGCGGCACCCACGTCGACCACCACGTCGCCGGGTGAGACGACGTGGTCGAGACCGCGTACCTCGTCCTCGACCCATGGCGTGGACGCCGCGAGCGCGCGAAGTACCTGGGCAGTGACGGCGCGCCGTGGATCGGGCCTCATGTGTCCCCATCCTGCCCCAACCGGTTCCAGGGTCCTACGCCTGGGGACCGCGTCAGCGGACCAGCGCGCCGACCACGACCGCGGCGACGAGGGCCAGGAGCAGCAGCGGCAACAGCCACCTGCTGGTGCGTGGGTTCACCTCGGCAGGCTATGTGTCCCGACCAGCGGCCAGGTCTCGAGGGTCTCGTACCGCGGCTCGGGTCCCTGATGGCTGCGCACGAGCGCCAGGTCGGTCGCCGGCCACACCGTGCCCGCGTACGTCTCGAGGCGCCCGACGCACGCGTGGAGGTCGTACGGCCGCCTGGCCCGCGCGACGGTCAGGTGCGGCCGGTAGCCGCGCTCGTCGAGGTCGAGCCCGATGCGGCGGCCCGCCGCGGATGCGGACGCGGCGAGCCGGACGAGCGGATCGCGGTCGCCGCCGACTCCCAGCCAGAGGATCCGCGCCCGGCGCCGCCCGGGGAACGCGCCGGCGCCGGTGAAGGCGAGCGAGAGCGCGGGGTGCCGGCCCGCCGCACGGGCGAGACGCGCGCCGAGGTCGTCTACCGAACGGTCGGGCACCTCGCCGTAGAACGCGACCGTGAGGTGCATGCGTTCCACCGGTGCCCAGCGCAGGTCGGGCAGCTCCGTCCGGACCGGCGCGAGCGCCTCGACCACCTCGGCGAGGGCAGCGGGCGGCGGCTCGAGTGCCGCGAACAGCCTCATCCGCCGTCTGTGCGGGAACGGCGAGCGCGGTCACGGCGGCGCCGGACCAGACCGGCGACGCTCGCCGCGAAGCCCGCGACCAGCGCGGCCACCAGCACCCAGATCGCCCACTCGTCGACGGCGTAGAGGACCGCGACCACGACCATCGCCGCGGCGCCCACGCCGGTGGCGAGGGCGAGCATGGCGTACGGCCGCCGCCGCGCGCCCGACGGCGCGAGGGCCGTGGATCTCGTGTCGTCGTGCTTGCCTGTCGCCGCCATCGACTCCCCCTGGGCTCTACCCGGCTACGGCGTCACGAACGCTCGCCGGCACCGACCGCCGCCGGCTCGTTGTCGCCCGAGACCACGTTCCAGTGTGGCAGCGGCCTGATCCGCGGCTTCAGCCGTAGCCCCTGCCGCCGGGAGAGGACGAGGGTGGCCACCAGGGTCGCCACCACCGAGACCGCACCGCCGGTGATCATGCCCCACTGCGCGCCGAGCGCACCAGCGACCCAGCCGACGAGCGGTGCACCGATCGGGGTGCCGCCCATGAACACGAGCATGTACAGCGACATCACCCGCCCGCGCATCGACGGCACGCTCGACACCTGCACGTAGGCGTTCGCCGTCGTCGCCATGCCGATGGCGAACACGCCCACGGGAACGAGGATCACCATGAAGGTCTCGTACGTCGGCATGAAGCCGGCGGCGACCTCGAGCAGGCCGAAGACCACGGCCGCCTGGACGAACACCCGCGCGCGGGGGCGCGCCTGCCTGGCCGCGATCAGCGCGCCGGCGAGGGAGCCCGCGGCCATCGCGGTGGCGAGAAGACCGAACGAACCGGCTCCCCGGCCGAACACCTCCTTGGCCATCAGCGCCATGGTGATCTGGAAGTTGAAGCCGAACGTGCCGACGAAGCCGACCACGACGATCGGGAGCAGCAGGTCTGGCCGGCTCCTGACGTAGCGGAGTCCCTCGCGGAGCTGGCCCGGCTCGCGGGCGGCGACCCCGCCGCGCCGCAGCTCGCTCTCCCGCATCATGCGGAGGCCGATCATCACGCCGACGTACGACAGGGCGTTGATGAAAAAGACCAGGCCCGTGCCGACCAGGTTGATGAGCAGGCCCGCGAGCGCCGGCCCGAAGATGCGGGCCGTGTTGAACGACGCGCTGTTGAGCGCCACCGCGTTGCTCGTGTCCTGCGGCCCGACCATCTCGGTCACGAACGCCTGCCTGGCCGGGTTGTCGACGGCGGTCACGACGCCGAAGATCAGCGCGAGGAGGTACACGTGCCACGCCTCGACGACGCCGGTCACGTCGAGAGCGCCGAGGGTCAGCCCGACGACGGCGAACGACACCTGGGTCAGCAGCAGGAGCTTGCGCTTGTCGTAGCGGTCGGCGAGGACGCCGCCCCACAGCCCGAACAGCAGCATCGGGAGGAACTGGAGCCCCGTGGTGATGCCGAGCGCGACGCCGCTGTTGTCGGTCAGCTGGAGCACGAGCCAGTCCTGGGCGATGCGCTGCATCCAGGTGCCGCCGTTCGACACCATCGCCCCGGTCCAGTAGAGGCGGTAGTTCCTTATCCGTAACGATCGAAAGGTCGATCTCATGCGGTGGCGAGCTTCTCCAATACAGGTAGGGCGGCGCGCAGGGCCCGGCGCTCGGCAGGGCTGAGCTCCTTCAGCCGCTTGGCGAGCCAGGCGTCACGTCGCCTGCGGTCTTCCTTGATGAGGGTGCGACCCTCCGCCGTGGCCGCGAACAGCACCTGGCGGCGGTCGGTCGGGTGCGCCTCCCGTACGACGAGCCCGGGCCGTTCGAGCTTGGCCACGATGCGGGTCATCGACGGCGGCTTGACCTTCTCGTGTGCGGCGAGCTCGTGGAGGGCGAGCGTGCCACGCCGCTCGAGCGTGGCCAGCGCGGCCACCTGCGAGGCGGGGAGCGCGTCGAGCGCCTCAGGACGCTGGGAACGCAGCCGCCTGGCCAGACGCATGACCGAGATGCGCAAGGTACTCGACAGGGCGGCAGCGGTGTGGACGGCTGCCGGCTGGGTGGGGTCTACGACATGCACGTGTCCACATGATACTCGTTAGCAAAGCTAACGTAAAGGTCGCCCCCCTCGTGCGACCGTTACCCGGAGGGTGCGTCTCACATCCCGGAACGCCTCAGCCAAGGCCGAAGAGCCGCTCGATCGGTCCGATCGCGAAGTAGAGGGCGAACAGGACGGCTACGACCCACAGCAGCGGGTGGATCTCGCGGCCGCGCCGCTGGGCGAGGCGGATAACGACGTAGCTGACGAACCCGGCGCCGATGCCGTTCGCGATGGAGTACGTGAAGGGCATGATCACGATGGTGAGGAACGCCGGGATGGCGACGCCTGCGTCCTTCCAGTCGACGCCGGTCACCTGGGTCATCATCAGGAAGCCGACGATCACGAGCGCGGGCGCGGCGGCCTGCGAGGGGATGACCTCGACCAGCGGGGCGAGGAACATCGAGAGCAGGAAGAGCACGCCGGTCACGACGCTGGCCAGGCCGGTGCGCGCGCCCTCGCCGACGCCGGCCGCCGACTCGACGTACGTGGTGTTGGACGACACCGAGCCGAGCCCGCCCGCCGCGGCACCGACGGCGTCGACGAACAGCACCCGCCCGATGCCGGGCAGGCTGCCCCGCTCGTCGAGCAGGCCGGCCTCGGACCCGACGCCGACGACCGTGCCCATGGTGTCGAAGAAGTCGGACAGCATCAGCGAGAAGACGAGCAGCACGACCGCCAGCACGCTGATCCTGGTGAACGCGCCGAACACGCTCACCTGGCCCAGCAGGCTGAGGTCGGGCAGCCGGAACACGTCGGACGGCAGCGCGGGCAGCGCGTTGCTCCAGCCCGACGGGTTCTTCGGCGCGAGCCCGATGCCGAAGATCGCCTCGAGGACGAACGCGAGCACGGCGGCGACCGCGATGCTGATCAGGATCGCGGCGCGGACCTTCCTGGCGACGAGGACGCCCATGAGCAGGAGGCCGGCGACGAACACCACGATCGGCCAGCCGGCGAGCTGACCGCCGATGCCGAGCTCGACCGGCACCACCCCGACCTCGGGACGGTGCACGAACCCGGCGTCGACGAACCCGATCAGCGCGATGAACAGCCCGATCCCGACGCTGATCGCGACCTTCATCTGCCTCGGGATGGCGTTGAAGACCGCCGTGCGGAACCCGGTGACCACCAGGATCATCACGAGCATGCCCTCGATGAGGACGAGTCCCATCACCTCCGGCCAGCTCAACGTCTTGCTGATCACCAGGCCCGCGACGAAGCCGTTGATGCCCAGCCCGGCCGCCATCGCGAGCGGGTAGCGGCCGACGACACCCATGAGGATCGTCATCACCCCGGCCACGAGCGCGGTCATCACCGCCACCCGCCCAGGCCCCAGCACGGTGCCGTCGACGTCGGGAGCCGAGCCGAGGATGATCGGGTTGAGCACGACGATGTACGCCATCGTCACGAACGTCACGACGCCACCGCGGATCTCGCGGCCCACCGTCGAGCCACGGGCGGAGATCCGGAAGTACCGGTCGAGGGCGCCGCGTGGCGGCTGCGCGGACTCGCTCATGGGCGGAAGGGTACCGCCGACGTGACGATTTCACGGCGCGGCGCGTGGAACCCTGGGTAGGCTGAACAGGTGCCAGTGCAGCGGCGTCGCCACCCCAGTCCGCCCCCGTTGCGACCCAACGCGCTCCTCACCGTCGCCGTCATCACCGTGCTGTGGGTGATCGCCCTGGTCGCGCTGCTCGTCTTCCGCGGACAGCTCGATGGGGCCGACCGCTGGTGGACCTGGGTCTGCGTGGCCGGCATCGCGCTCGGCCTCATCGCCATCGGCTACTTCGCCCGCAGCCCCTACCGCCGCTGAGGCACCGCGCCAGGTCGGCTCAGCGGTCCAGGCGCGCCTCGGCGAGCAGGCGGTCGGCGGACGCGGGGTCCTCCAGCAGAGCGGCGACGAGGTGCCGCTGCTCCCACTGGTCCGCCGCCCAGGCGAGGCCGCGGGCGAGGCCGGCGAGCGACGAGGCGTGCACGTCGCCGTCGGCGTAGCGCCAGTCGACGGTGCGGCCGTCGACCACGAGCGGGTCGTGCGCGAGGTACGTCCCCGGCGCCGCCGGGAGTACCGCGCGGACGAGGTCGGGCACCGGTTCCCTGTCGTACGCCGACTCGACCCGGCCGGCGACGACCTCACCGGCGAGCGTGAGGTCGAGTCGGCTCGCCAGGCGTCCGGCGAGGTCGCTGCGGACGACGAGGGACGGACGGTCGTCGAGCAGCGGCAGCAGGTCCGGCCGGTCGACGACCACGACGTCGGCGGCGGGAACGACCCCGGTCGCGTCGCCGCGTGCCACCCGCAGGTGCTCCGGCGGGTCGAGGTCAGTGTCGGTGTCGGCGACCGCGGCGTAGACCGCGTCGAGGATCGCGGTCGAGACCTCGCGCGCCGGGTCGGCGAGGCGGTCGAGCAGCTCGGCGGGGCCGTCCGGCTCGGCGAGCAGGTCGTCGAGGGTGGTGCGCACGCCGAGGGCGGCGAGCACCGCCGGGTCGCCGGCCGAGGTCTCGTCGTACAGCCCCGCGAGCCGCGCGTCGAGTCCCGCCACCCGCAGGTCGGCGGGACGCCGGCCACCGAGCACCGGACGAGTCCGCAGCCACCAGGCGGTGTACGACGGCACCAGCGTCCGGCGTCCGGCGGATCCCAGCACGGTGACGGGCTCGACGAGCGCAGCGCGCAGCCGCGGCTCGGCGAACAGCCCGAGCGCCTCCTCCCACCGGTCGGCCGCGACGAGGTCGAGGTCGCGGACCGCGACGAGCTCCGCCGCCACCGGCGGCACGTCGTCGCCGTCGCCCACCACCGCGAGGGTCGCCTCGACCCACTCGTCCTCGGCGTCGAGGTCGTGATCGCACTCGTCGGGGTCGAGCGAGACGTCCTCGTCGCGCACGATGGCGAACGTCGACAGCACCCCGACCCGTTCGAGGGTCTCGGCGCCCCAGCGGTCGACCAGGTCGGCCGCGACGACACCGAACGGCGCGTCGTCGACGACCACCCGTGCGAGCGGCCCGCCGGGAAGCAGCAGCTCGTCCGCGGAACGGACCTCGCCGTCGTCGTCGCGCAGTGCGAGCGCCCCGAGCCAGGACTCGTCGCCGGGCTCGAACGACCCCGCCGCGACCGAGGGGAGCACGGCGTCGGCGACGGCGTCGGGGTCGTCGGCGTCGTACGAACCGGCGACGGCGGCGCGCACGTGCGGGTCGTCGAGCACCGCACGGGGCGTCGCCTCGACCGCGCCGAGCCGGCCGAGGAGCGGGTGCACGGCGTCCGGGTCGGCCACCCGCACGCCGAGCGCACCCAGCGCACCGACGTCCAGCTCGGCCGTGCCGAGGAGCACGCCGCGCGGGCCACGGACCGTACGCCCGTCGGCGAGCGGCACGGGCAGGGCGCCGAGCGGCTCGCGTTCCGCGTCGACCAGCTCCGCGTAGACGCGACGCCACCACGCGGGATCGCGCCGCAGGGTGCCGAGCAGCTCCACGACGTCGGCGAGCGTGAGCTGCCTGACCTCCAACCACCGCAGCGACGCCCGCCGCACCGCCCAATCCGCGGGTAGCAGGCCGGGCAGCACCTCGGTGAGCACCTCGACGAGGCCCGCGGGGACATCGGCGGCGACGGCGTCACGGGCGACCACGCGCGGACCACCCTCGGCGGTCGGCAGGAACGCGCGGTCGCGCAGCGACCGGTGGATCGCCTGCCGCAGCGCACCGTCGAGCACGCCGGTGGGCACGGGGTCGGGCACCAGCGCGAGCAGCTCGGTGCTCGGCGGCAGCGCGGGCAGCAGGGCGGCGTACGCCTCGCCGGCCCGCGCGACGAGGAAGTCGGCGACCGGACCCTGGGCGACGTGGCGCCGCGCGGGATCGAGCGGGAACGACGCCAGCAGCAGCGCCGGGAGTCCGACCGGCTCGTCGCTCGGAGTGGGGGCGTGGAGCACCGGCTCGACACCGCCGGGCAGCGCCCCCGGCAGGTCGTCCGCGTCGAGTGGCACGGCCCAGCGGACGCTCCACGCGGGACGGGCGCGCTCCTCGACCGGCCGGTCGGCGAGCAGCTCGGCCCCGAGCTCGCCCGCGGCGGACGAGAGCCGCCAACGCGTGGTCACTCCGTCGTCGGTGACGTCGACTGTCTCGCCCGAGGAGTCCCAGACGGCGCGCAGCTCACGGACGGTCTCGTCGACCTCGATCCGCACCTCGCGCAGCGCGGGCAGGCCGAGCAGCAGCGCAGGCCCGGTGCCGGCGAGCAGGCGGCGGACGTCCGTCTGCGCGGTGTCGTCGCGCAGCGGCAGGATCACCTCGGTGTCGGCGCCCTCGCCCGGCTCCCCCGCGTAGCCGTACGGCAGCCTCAGCGCGGGGACGTGACCGTCGCGCCCGGCGAGCTCGCCGGCGAGGCCGGGTATGCCCGCGACGAGCTCCCTCGTCGCCGACCTCGACCAGGCGACGCCGCCGCTGCTGGAGACGACGCGCGGCTCGTCGGTGACCGCGAGGACGGCGGCGAACCCGACGCCGAAGCGTCCCGCCGTCGCGCCGTCGCGCTTCGCGGACGCGCGCAGGGTCGACAGCGACTCGACCCCCGCGGCGTCGAGCGGTGCACCGTCGTTCGCGACCCGCAACTCGTCGGCGGCGAGGGTGAACCGCACCCGCCCGGGAACGCCCGCGGTCGCGGCGGCGTCGGCCGCGTTCTGTGCGAGCTCGACGACGAGCCGGTCGCGGTAACCGCCGAGCGCGTAGTCCTCCTCGGCGTTGGCGTCCTCGCGGAAGCGCGCCGGCGCCGCAGTCCACGCCTCGACGACCCGGGCGCGGATGCCGGCGGTGTCGAACGGGTCGACGGCGTCCGGCGGGATCGCGCTCACCGGTGCGGCGGCGTGGTCAGGAGTGACCGAGCGGCTCGTCGGCGGCCTCGGCCGCCTCGACGGGCTCGTCGGTCGGCGCGCCGACGGGTGCCGGCGTGCGGTCGACCTCGACGATGTCGAAGCTCTCCTCGTCGATGGCGGGGACGACCTCGACGGGTGGTGCCTCCTCGCTCACGGCTGCCTCGGAGTGCCCGCCGCAGCCGTGGTCGAGGCTCACCACCGTGCCGTCGGCCGGCACCATCTCGTTGGCGCAGACGCCGAACAGCTGTCGCAGCGAGCCGCCGAGCGGCAGCAGGAACCCGCAGGACGCGCACGTCGCCGGCGCCTGCTGCGCGATCGCGACCTCGGGCCCGTGCTCGCCCTCGTACCAGCGTTCCGCCGCGTCGGACCGGCCCTCGGGTGACAGCACACGGACGCGGCCGAGACCCGGCTCCCACCAGTCGACGTCGTCGGCCTCGTCGACGTCGTCGCCGAACGCGACGTAGCCCGGCTGCAGCCGCGCGTCGTCGGGCGCGGTCGGCAGCAGGTCGCCAGGACCGAGGTCGCCGGGTCTGACCCGCTCGTTCCACGGCACCCACGCCGGCGCGACGATCGCCTCGACGCCGGGGAGCAGGGTGACCTCGGAGATCGTGACGGTACGGCTGCGCGAGGCGCGCGTGACGGTGACGGACCAGCGCCAGCCGTGGTAGGCGAGATCGGTGCAGGCGAAGAGATGGCTCGCGACACGCTCACCGTCGGGCTCGACGCCGAGGTGCTCGCCCACCGACTCCACGGACGGAGCGGCCTCGACCGCACCTGCGCGCGCGAGGTCCACCGCCTCGGCGCAGGCGGCGTCGAGCACGGAAGTGCGGGTGCGAACTGCGGCGGGAGGCATCGTCGTCCGATCGTGAGCTCATCGACTCCGGGAGGCCTGGCAAGCGTATCTCCCTGACCAGGCGATCAGTGCGTCGCGTCAGGCCTCGACGTCGTCGGCCACGGCGCGCAGGACCGTCGCGACTCGGTGCGCCGCCTTGGCGTCCGGGTGCCGGCCGCGCCGGTAACTGTTCGCGACGTCGTCGAGCATCTTGATCAGGTCCTCGATGATCACGCCCATCTCGTCGGGCTTCTTGCGCTGCGCCTTGACCACCGATGGTGCGTCCTCGAGCACGCGCAACGAGAGGGCCTGCTGTCCCCGGCGTCCCTCGGCCACGCCGAACTCGACCCGTTGGCCCGGCCGCAACGACGTCACCTCGCCCGGCAGCGCCGAAGAGTGGACATAGACGTCACCACCGTCGTCACGGGTCACGAAGCCGAAGCCCTTGTCCCGGTCGTAGAACCTGACCTTGCCAGTGGGCACGGAAGTCACTCGTCCTCTCGTCGATGCCGCGCCAGCCTAGTGCCCTATCTGGACCGTCGCCCGCCCTATTTCAGCAGTTCGTTCATCGAGCCGGTACGGAAACCCTGCGTGTCGATCTCGACACGATCGAAGCCGGCGTCGGCCACCGCGGCGCGGGCCGCGCGCGAGTCCGCCACCGCGGCGACGTGCTCGCGGTCGACCTCGACCTTCGCGTGCGCACCGAGGTCGCGGACGCGCAGGTTGCGGACGGGGATGCGCTCCTCCGCCAGGACGTCGCGCAGCCTCGCCTCGGCGCGCTCCACCCGCGCGAGCCGTACCGAGGTGATGCGGACGCCGTACGCGATCCGGCTGGACAGGCAGGCGGCCGCGGGCTTGTCCCACGTGGAGAGGCCCCAGCGCCTGCTGGCCTCGCGTACCTGCGCCTTGCCGAGCCCGGCGTCGAGCAGTGGGGTGGCGGCTCCGCGTTCGGCCGCGGCCCTGATGCCGGGACGGAAGCGGTCGGCGGCGTCGTCGGCGTTCGTGCCGGTGGCGACGTGCTCGACGCCCTCGCGCTCCGCGAGCGGCCCGAGCACCTCGACGAGCTCGGCCTTGCAGAAGTAGCACCGGTCACCCTCGTTGGCCTGGTAGCCCTCGCGGCCGATCTCCTCGGTCGCCGGCGTGACGTGGCGTACGCCGAGGTCGTCGGCGAACCGCCGCGCGGCGTCGAGCTCCGACGCCGGCAGGCTGGACGACACGGCGGTGGCGGCGACGACGTTGTCGCGACCGAGCGTGCGGACGGCCGCGGCCAGCAGGAACGCGGAGTCGGCGCCGCCGGAGAACGCCACCACGACTCGGCCGAGCTCGTGGAGCCTGGCATCGAGGGCGGCGAGCCTGGTGGTCAGCAGGTGCTCCTCGAGCCACGCGGGGAACCCGGTGAGGTCGTCGAGGACCACGTCAGCGTCCTCGGGCGCGACACCGCCGGTGCGTACACCCACGGACACCGCGCCGGCGGCGCGCGCCGCCCTGACGTCGCCCGGGTGGTCGCCGACGAAGACCTGACCGCCGCGCTCGCGC
The DNA here is from genome assembly GCA_009379955.1 of Streptosporangiales bacterium. Taxonomy (NCBI): domain Bacteria; kingdom Bacillati; phylum Actinomycetota; class Actinomycetes; order Streptosporangiales; species Streptosporangiales bacterium. The sequence continues at coordinate 24,273 of WHST01000011.1, forward strand.
AACGCGTCGCCCTTGGCCTCGGCCCACAGCCCGCCGATCACCTCGTCGACCTCGAGGCCGACGTGCCGCAGCGTGGTCTCGGCGGTGGCCGCCTGCTTGGCGGTCACGACCAGGACGCGCCCACCCAGCCGGCGCACGGCCTCGATCGCGGCGTCGGCGCCCGGCAGCATCGTGGTGGCGGGGGTGGCGACGTCGTCGTAGACGGTGCGGTAGTAGGCCGCGTTGTCGTCGACGAGGTCCGCGGGGAGCCATTGGGCGAGCTCCCACTCCAGCGGGGGCCCGAGGCGTCCGACCACCACCTCGACGTCGATCGGGTGACCACTACGCGCCGCGATCTCCTCGTAGATGCGTCCGATCCCGGCACGGGGGTCGGTGAGGGTGAGGTCGAGATCGAAGCCGACGACCAGCGGGGAGGCGGAAGGGGACTGCACGCCCCTCACTGTAGGGGGTCTGCGGCGCCACCTGTCGGGTCCGCGTCGTCGCCCGTCACCGTCCCGGCGCCGTCCGTTTCGTCGGGGACTGCACATTCGCGCTGGGGAGGGGCACAATGGCGGCCGTGGCGGACACCGGGAACGACCCTACGGGCGGGAGCGGTGACGTGACGCGCGAGGACGACCAGCAGACGACCACCACGCGCGAGGAACGGACCGCGGAGGACCGCGACGCCGAGCGCGAGAAGCAGCGTGAGGCCGACCGCGCGCGGGCACGCGCCACCAGGGCGCAGACCGTCCGGTGGGCGACGACGATCGTGTCCGTGCTGTCGTCGCTGTTCGCGGTGGCGCTCGCGCTGCACATCGTCTTCGTGATCTTCGACGCCAACCAGGCGAACCCGCTCGTCACGTTCACGGCCGATCTCGCCGAGGGCCTCGTCGTGTTCTTCCGCGACCTGTTCACGCCCGACGACGACCGCGTCGGCGTGCTCGTCAACTACGGCATGGCCGCGATCTTCTGGCTCATCGTCGGCCGCGTGGTGATCGCCCTGCTCCGCCGCATCCGCTGACCACCGCCACACCACCCCGGGTGCCCGCGTTGATCACGTTAACGTGATCAACGTGGACTTCACCTCGTGCCGGGACGAGGTGAGGTCCACGTTCACGAGGTGAAGCAGACGGCCGGCGGCCGGGGTCAGTCGGCGTCGTACATGCCGGGGTAGGTCTCCTCCATCAGGTCGAACAGCGCGTCGCGGCGCTGGACGAGCCTGCGTGCCTCGTCGGCGAGGTCGCCGTCGCCGTTGCCGTCGGCCGCGAACAGCCGTACGACGGCGGCGGCGAACAGCTCCTCGAAGCCCGCCGCGACCTCGTTGGCCGCGCGGGTCTGCGACATCTCGGTGCCCGGGAGGCGCGCGGTCTCGCAGACCTCCTGCACGGCCGCGGCGTCGCAGCCGCTGGCCGCCGCGAACGCGCTGCGCCACATGGCCTCGAGGGTGACGGCGTCGCCGCGCTCGGCGTACGCGGACACCAGCCGCTTGACCAGGCCGGCGAGCGCGTCGCTGTCGACCGGCGCGCCCGTACGGTGCAGCCACGGCGCCGGGCCCGCGGCGGGTGCCGGGGCGACCGGCGCCGAGGCGACCGGCGCGGGCGTCGGCGTGGTCACGGCGGCGTGCGGTGGCGTCTCGACCTCGTCCGTCTCGTCGTCGCCGCCGCCGTCGCCGAGGGGCGCGTCGGGATGGCGCTCGACCACCAGGTCGTAGAGGTCGCAGTAGCGGTCGTTCGGCCGCCGCGCCTCGGCGACGAGCTGCTCCGCCGTCGACTCGTCGTCGTAGAGCACGACGTCGGCGCAGAGGCGGACGACGATGTCGCTGACCCCGTTGAGCACCTCGACCACGACGTCCTCGCGTTCGCGCGGGTGCGCGGGCTGCGGCGCGTAGCCACGGACCTCCTCGTCGACCTGGTCGGCGTCGGCGCTGGTCACCGTGCCGACGAGGTCGGTCCAGTGCGGCACCAGGTCGTCGTCGGCGCGGGCACCGGCGTACGCGGACAGCAGCCGATCCCAGGCCGCCGTCGCCGCGGCACTGTCGAACTCCACGCTCTTCACCTCTTGAGTCACGACGCGAACGCTACCGCGTCCGACTTCGATCATGGAATGCCATCGAGCCGTGGGCGCCTCACCTCACGAACGTGGACTTCACCTCGTCCCTGCACGAGGTGAAGTCCACGTTGATCACGTTGACGTGATCAACGGGACAAGCGGGGCGGTCTCAGGGCCTGACGTCGGCGCAGCAGCGGAAGCCGAGGGACGGGGAGCGGGCCTGGCCGCCGCCGGGGAGGACGAGCTTCGCGCTGAACTCGGGCGCGCGCTCGCCGCCGTCGAAGTACCAGTCGGAGCCCTCAGGCACGTACGCGCTGCCGCCCTTGAGGATCGCGAACCGCGTACGGCCGTCGGTGTGCTCACTCTCGGTCAGGTTCCAGACCAGCGGTGTCCGCCGCCGCAGGAGTCCGCGCGACGCCGCGACCTGCCACTCGTCCTCGGTCGGCAACCGCAGACCTGCCCACCGCGCGTAGGCGCGGGAGTCCGCGAGCTCCACGTGGGTGACCGGCCGGTCGCCGGCGCCGGGCGGCGGCACGCCGTCGACCCAGTGCGCGAGGAACCGTTGCGGACGCACGGGCAGGTAGCCGGTGGCCGCGAGGAACTCCGCGTACTCCGCGTCGGTCACCTCCTCGCGGCAGACGGCGAACGCACCGAGCTCCACGACCCGGTGCGCGGTGCCGGTCTGGTGCAGGCGCGGCGGCAGCGGCTTCCACTCGTCGACGTACGGCGCCTCGTCGTACAGGCCGGTCTCGCGCACCCGGAACGACACGGTCAGCTCGTGGCGAGCCGCGTCGACGACACCCGCACCCGGCGACACGTCACGGCGCTCCGACACCGGCGCGGGCACGCGAAACGCGGGACGGCGCGGGAAGGTGGGATCGTGGCTCGGCGCCTCGGTCGCGTACGGCGTCACCGGCTCCGGCGTCGCCACCACCGCCGCGATTCCGCCCGCGGGCAGCGGTCCGCCGACGACCGTGCGGCCGTCGTCGCCCGTCGTCACCGTCAGCGGAACACCGCTGGTGAGCTCGGTCCAGTACGCCCCGGCGAGGTCGGTCGACAGCCACGGCCCGTCGTGGTCGTCGCCGCGGTTGACGACCGTCCAGAGGGGCACGCCCTCGTGCTCCCAGCGCGACGCGTACACCCGGACGTCGCCGCCGGGATGGTCGGCGAGCGGTGTCCACCGCTCGCCGCGCAACCAGTCGCCGTAGTCGCGTTGCACCGGACGCATGGCGCGCAGCAGCGCCCGGTCGCGTGCGCTCCAGCCGACCCACACGCCGAAGACGGACTCCCAGACCATCACGCCGCAGCCGTTGAGCCACGCCGACTGCAGCTCGTGGAGGTGGCTGCGGTTCCACCGCCGGACGTGGTGCGGCAGGTGCCGCCGCTCGAACCACTTCGCCCGCAGCACGCCGGGGACGTCGGTGTCGGCGAACCACTGCGCCCACGACATCGCGTGGTCGTGCACGCGCCGCAGCGGCAGCCGCGACTCGCCCTCCAGCGTGATGCCGGGACGGACGGCGTCGAGCGCGGCGCGCACGTCCTCGCCGCCCTCCTTCGACGTGTCGAGGAAGACACCGTCGGCGCCGGTCCACGCCGCGAGATCGGCGACCGGCGTCGCCTCGACCGACTCCCACGGGTAGACGACGACGAACACGCGCACGCCGAGCCGCTGGAACGCCGTGACGACGTCGGGCAGCTCGGGCACGCTGGTGTAGTAGTCGTACTGGTCACGCTCGTCGATGCCGATCACCGGGTACGCGTGCCAGAGCACGATGCCGTCGATCCCGCCGAAGTCTCGCCGCGCGCGGTCGACGTACGACTCGACGGTGAACGTGCCGCGGTGATGGTCGTACAGTCGCTCGTCCCACATCCACACGAGATCGACGACGAAGCAGTCGTTCGCCGCGTCGTCGTACCGGCTGCCGTCGTACGCCACCCGCTCGCGCGCCTCCGTACGCCAGCGGTGCAGCTGCTCGCGCCACCTCGGCCACAGCGCGGGATCGGCCGGCGGCGCGAAGATCTTGGCGTCGTCGAGCACCGAGAGGTCGGCGTCCGGGTCGAGCGGCACCTCGGCCCACCGGTCGATCGGGCGGGCCATATACGGGTTCAGCACGACGCTCGTCCTCCCTCGGCGAGTGCGAACGTACGGTCGGCGAGCGACGTCAGCGCCACGCCGTCGAAGCCCGGCAGGCTCGACGCGACGCGGTCGTGCAGCGGACGCGTCCACGACTCCGGGACACCGCGCATCGCGCCCGCGAGTGCGCCGACGGTCGCGCCGTCGGAGTCGGTGTCCCAGCCGCCCGTGACGGCGGCGCACACCGCCGGCACGAAGTCGCCGTCGCTCGCGGCGAGCGCGTACGCGACGAGCGCGGCGTTGTTGACGGCGTGCACCCAGTGCAGGTGACCGAACTCGGTGTGCAACGTGTCGAGCGCGTCCTCGACGCCGGTGCCCGCGGCGGCGAGCGCCATGCCGCGCCGTACCGCTACGGCGAGCGCACTGTCGGGCGGGACGACGGCGAGCCCGTGCGCGAGGACGGCACCGACGTCGTCGGTCACGACCGCCGCGGCGCTCGCCGCGGCGACGAACATCGCGCCGTACGTCCCGCTGCCGGTGTGGCTCAGCCGCGCGTCGCGCCAGGCCAGCCGCGCGGCTTCGTGCGGGCGTCCTGGGCACACCCAGCCGTACACGTCGGTACGGATCTGCGCGCCGATCCAGTGCCGGAACGGGTTGCGCACGACGGCGGTACGCGGCGGCACGAGGCCGTCGAGAAGGTTGCGGTACGCGATCCGCTCGGCGGTGAACACCCGGCCTGCAGGCAGGCCGTCGAGCCACGCCTGCGCGACGTCCTCGGTGGTGAACGACGAGCCGTGCTCCTCGACGACCTGCAGCGCGAGCATGGCGTAGTTGAGGTCGTCGTCCTCCGGCATGCCGTCGATGTTCTCGGCGAGGCTCGTCGTGCGGCTGCGCCTGTTCCACGGCCATCGCTCGGCGACGGCGGCGGGCAACCCGACCGCCGTGAAGTACCCGGCGAGCGGCCAACGGCCCGTCGACCGCAGGATCTCCCTGATGCCCTCGCGCGGGATCTTCTCCACCGGCTTGCCGAGCAGGCAGCCTGCGGCGCGGCCGAGCCAGGCACCGCGCAGCCGTCCACGGAGGGCGTCGAGGTCGGGCTCCGGTAGCGCGGGTGCGCCGGACCAGAGTGCTTCGATCGCGGCGAGGTCGTCTGGCTCGTCGCGCCGGTGCTCTGCCGACGCCGGGAGAGCGTCCAGCTCGTCGAGCAGCGTGCGGGCCGGTGCGCGCAGGTCGCCCGTGCCGTCGGCCGCAGACGCACCACCGGCGACGACGTCGACCGACCCGCCGGCGGCGACCCACCGCGCGGCGACGTCGTCGACGTCCTTGCCTTCGACCCTGCTCTGCGCGAGCTCGTGCGGCAGCAGGTCCTCCGGCTGCACCCAGGTCAGGCGCATGCTCAGCCGGCCCCACCCTCGTCGCCGGCGAGCGTCCGCATCGCGGCGGTCCTGCGCGCGTGCGCCGCCTCGTCCCTGCGCAGCACCTCGACCGCGACGTCGGCGAGCCTGATGCCGGGTCCCCGCAGGTCGACCCGGCTCGCCTCCTCGACGTCGTGCAGCCAGTCCACCGGGATGACGTCGACGCCGCCGAGCGCGCCGGCGAGCGCGCCGCCCATCGTCGCGATCGAGTCGGCGTCCCTGCCGTAGTTGATCGCCCCCAGCAACGTCTCGCGGTAGTCGCCTCCGGCGATGGTCAGCATCGCGAGCGCGAGCGGCAGCTCCTCGATCGCGTGCAGCCGGCTCGGCCTGCGCGCACCGAGACCCTGGTTGCGGTAGTCGTCGCCGACCGTGTCGTACGGCGCCATCGCGGCACGCAGGTCGCGCTGCGCGTCGGCCCAGTGCGTGTGCGCACCCGCCGCGTCGAGCACCGCATCGACGGCCGCCCGCGTGCCGTCCTTCGCGAGCGCGAGGCAGGTCTCCCGCACCGACGCGACGTCCGCACCCGGCGCCATCGCGGTCGCGACCGCGGCCGCGAACACGCCCGCCGCCTCGCGTCCGTAGCTGGACTGGTGCGGTCCGGTGATCTCGATCGCCTCGGCGTACGCGCGCTCGGGGTCCGCGGCGTTGACCACACCCACCGGTGCCATGTACATCGCCGCGCCGCAGTTGACGATGTTGCCGACACCGGCCTCACGCGGATCGTTGTGCCCGTAGTGCAGCCGGAGGACCAGCCACTTCTCCGCGAGGAAGATGCGGTGCAGCGGCAGCGCCTCCGCCTCGAGCTCGGGGATCCAGACCTTGCCGTCGATGAGCCGGGGCACGAACCGCTCGGCGATGTCGTACGCGTCGAGGTGGTCGCGCTTCTCGGCGTAGACGTCGGCGAGGGTGAGCGTCATCAACGTGTCGTCGGTGACGTGCCCGTCGCCCTTGTGGTACGGCGCGATCGGCCGCGCGTGCCGCCAGTCGGGGTTGAACGGCGGGACGATGCCCGTCACCCAGCCGCCGTAACGCTCCTGGATCTGCTCGGGCGTCCACCCCTCGGTGGCACCCCCGAGTGCGTCGCCGACCGCCGCACCGGCGACGCACCCGATGGCCCTGCGCTCCAGCTCACCGTCCCCCACGTCAGTCGCCCGCCGCACGCTGGAGGATCTTGTTGCCCTCGCCCGCCAGTCGTTGCTTCAGCTCGGCCGCGGTGATCTTGTTCGCGAAGTACTGCTGGAACGCCGGGTTGGCGGCCTTGGTCTTCCACTCCTCGAAGCCGTTGACCCGCAGGTACGGCGCCTGCACCCGGACCTTGCCGGAGTCGACGGCGGTCTGCCAGCCGTCCTCCGCCTTGTTGAACTCCGGCAGCTCGCTCGACGTCTTCCGCGTCGGGATCATCCAGTCCGAGTACGCGAGCGTGCCCATGTTCTCGGTGTTCAGCAGCCAGCTGAGGAACTCCATCGCCTCCTCGGGGTGCTCGGACTCCTGGGCGATCGACATCGTCTGCGGCGCGCTCGCCTGGCTCTGTGTGTCGCCCTCGAGCGGCGGCAGGGCCACCCACTCGAAGTCCTTCGGCGCGGAGTCCTTCAGCGACCCGCGGAACCACACGCCCTTGGAGATCATGGCGTACTTGCCCCCGAAGAAGCCGGGCAGCACGTCGTCCGCGCCCATGCTCGCCGAGTTGCTCGGCGCGGTCTTGTCGTTCCAGATCATGTCGTGCACCTGCTTGGGCGCCGACTCCTCCGCGGGACCGACCTGCACCTTCGAGTGGTCACCGTCGGGATAGAAGTACCTGCCGTCGTAGTTCATCGAGTACGTGAGCATCGCGTTGGTGGCCTGCTTCAGCGACCAGGCGACGCCGTACCTGTCGGGCGTGCCGTCCTTGTTCGTGTCCTTGGTCAGCTTCTTCGAGGCGGCGCGCATGTCCTCCCACGTCCACGGGTCGTCCGACGTCGGGATCTCGACGTTCGCGTCGTCGAGCAGCTTCTTGTTCGCCATCAGCAGCTGGGTCTCCCAGGAGAACGGGATGCCGTACGTGCCGCCGTCCTTCTCCTTCACCGACTCCCAGGCAGCGGGGATGACGTCGTCCTTCATCTCCTTCGGGATCGACTCGGTGAGGTCCATCAGGAAGCCCGCGTCGGAGAACTTCTTCAGCCCCTGCGCCTCGTAGTAGACGATGTCGGGCGCGTCACCGCCCTGGAACGACGTGAGCAGGTAGTCAGGCGCGGCGTCCCAGTTCCCCTGCACCAGCTCGACCTGGACCTTGGGGTTGTCCTTGTTCCACTGGGCCACGAGGTCCTTGTACGCCTGCACGTTCTGCTTCTGGAACGCCACGCTGTAGAACTTCAGCGTGGTGACTCCCGAGTCGCCGCCGGAGCCACACGCGGTGGCAGCCAGCAGGACGACCGCGGCCGCGGCGATCGCACGGCGCATGGTTCCTCCTTCTATAGATGGGTCAGCTCTTCACGGCACCGCTGAGCAGTCCCGAGGTGAGTCGGCGTTGGATGACGGCGAACAGCGCCAGGCTGGGCAGCGTCGCGAGGAAGCAGCTCGCCGCGAGCGGTCCCCACTGTGCGGTGCCGTCGACCCCGGTGAACTTGGCGAGCGTGATCGACAGCGTGGCGAGCTCCGGGCTCTTCAGCACCGCCAGCGCGAAGAAGAACTCGTTCCACGCCTGGATGAACGCGAACATGACGGTCGCGACGAGTCCGGGCATCAGCAGTGGCGCGATGACGTCCTTGAGGATGCGCAGCCGGCTGGCGCCGTCGACCGCGGCGGCCTCCTCGACCTCGACGGGGATCGCTCTGATGTGCCCCTGCAGCATCCACAGCGAGAACGGCAGGCTCCAGACGACGTACACGAGGATGAGCCCCAGATGCGTGTCGCTCAGCTGGATGTAGCGCAGCATCAGGAACAGCGGGATGAGGATCAGGATCAGCGGGAACATCTGCGACAGCAGCACCCACCCGATCACGACCTTGTTCAGCCGCGACCTGATCCGCGCGATGGCGTACGCGGCGGGCAGCGCGATCAGGACGCTCACGACCGCGGTGATGATCGAGATCTGCAGGCTGTTCAGCGCACTGCGCGCGATGTTCTGCTGCTCGAACGCGCTGACGTAGTTGGCGAGCGTCGGGTCGGCGGGGAAGAGCCTGGGCACCAGCGAGGAGATCTCCGGCGCCGGCTTGAACGACGTCGACAGCATCCACACCAGCGGGAACGCGAGATAGACCATGTACGCGGCCAGCGCCAGGTACATGAGGCCGCTCGCCCACCACGGTCGCCGGGCGTTCATCGCGACTCCTCCCGCCGCGCCCGCAGGTAGACGGCGAGCAGCACCGCGATCACCGCCACCATCGCGAGTCCGAGCATCGAGGCGTAGCCGAAGTGCCCGTAGCTGAACGCCTCCTCGTACGCGTACAGCAGCGGCAGGCTCGTCGACGTGCCCGGCCCTCCGGCGGTGAGCACGTAGACCAGGCCGAACGAGTTGAAGTTCCAGATGAAGTTCAACGAGACGATGACCACGGTCACCGGCCGGAGCAGCGGCATGGTGACCGCACGGAACCTGCGCCAGGCGGAGGCCCCGTCGATCGCCGCGGCCTCGTGCAGCTCGCTCGGGATGCCCTGCAGCCCGGCCAGCAGCACGACGGTCGTCTGCGGCATGCCCGCCCAGATGCCGACCATGATCACCGACGGCAGCGCCCACGCGAAGTCGCCGAGCCAGTCGATCCCGTTCGGCGCGATGCCGGTCACCCGGAGCAGGTAGTTGAGCACGCCGGAGTCGGGGTGGTAGACGAGCTTCCAGGTCTGCGCCACGATCACCGGCGGCATCGCCCAGGGAACGAGGGTGAGCGTGCGCACCAGCCAGCGTCCCCTGATGCGCTGGTTGAGCAGCAGCGCGAGGCCGAGGCCCAGTAGGTACTGGCCGGCGGTCGTCGCGAACGCCCACACCAGGCCGATGCCGAACGAGCTCCAGAACTGCGCGTCACCGACGAGCCGCACGACGTTCTCGACGCCGGTGAACGTCGGCAGCTTCAGCCCGAACTTCGCGTCGGTGAACGCGAGGTACACCCCGACCAACAGCGGCAGCACCGAGAACACCACGACGGGCACGAGGGCGGGACCGAGCAGGGCGAGGCCCTGCGCCGAGCCCTGCCCCGGCTTCGCGTCGCTCCCCGGCCTGCGGGCCTTCGGCCGCGGACGCGCCGGCAGCATCGTCGTCATGAGCCGTCTTCCGAAGCGAGCATCGCAGCGGACCGAAGCGCGCACCGCACCCACCGGCCCACCGAGCGAGGAGCGGAACGGAGGAGGACGGCGGAAGGCACGGTCACGCGCGCACCTCCGCTCGCCCCGCGGTCGACTCGCGCACGACGAGACGCGGCCCGACGGTCGCGCGGCGGCAGGGCAGGACGGGGTCGTCGAGGCGGTCGAGCAGCAGCCGCGCCGCCCGGCCGCCGCGTTCACCCGACCGCAGCGAGACGCTGGTGAGCGACGGCGAGTAGAGCGCCGCGAGGTCGATGTCGTCCATCCCGGCCACGGCCACCTCGTCGGGCACCCGAAGGCCCGCGGTCGCGGCGGCGCGCATCACGCCCACCGCGAGCAGGTCGTTGGCGCACACGACGGCCTCCGGACTGGCACGGGCGAACAGCTCTCGCCCCGCCTCGATCCCGGCGGCGGACGTGAAGTCGTCGGCCTCGATGCGCAGGTCGTCGGCGATCTCGACACCGTGCCGCGCCAGCGCGTTGGCGAAGCCGCGCGCACGCGCCGTGCCCGGCACCGCGTCGACGGGGCCGTTGACGAACGCGATCGACCGGCGACCGGTCTCGAGGAGGTGGTCGACGGCCATGCCGATGCCCCGCGCGGAGTCGGTGCGGACGTTGTCGACCTCCAGCGACGCCGGCAGCTTGCCGACGACGACGACCGGCATGCGGCAGCGGGACAGTTCGCCGGCGAGCTCGTCGGTCATCCGCAGCGGGGAGAGGATGAGGCCGTCGGCGTACCCGCGGGCGAGGCTGCGCAGCACCCCGACGGCGCCGTCGGGGTCGGACCGGGTCGACGACACGACCAGGCGGATGCCGAGCGGCCCGACCACGGCCTCGATCGCCCGCATCATCTCGACGTAGACCGGGTTGCCGATGTCGTCGACCGCCAGCGCGAGCTGGTCGGTGCGGCGCATCTTCAGCGACCGCGCGGCCGCGTCGGGCGCGTAGCCGAGCTCCTCGGCCACCTGACGCACCCGCTCGGCCATCTGCGGACTCGCCGGCAGGCCGTTGAGCACCCGCGACACCGACGCGATGGAGACCCCCGCGCGCTCCGCCACGAGCGACACCGTCGGCCGACCTGACGCCAAGTCCCACTCCTCTGTAAACGTTCTTGTAAACGCTTACGGAGGAGTGTGCAACCGCTCCCGCCGACACGTCAAGCCCCGCCAGTCGCGAGTGACGGTCAGTGGTTCAGCGTCAGCTCGGGGAAGATCCCGACGAGGAGCATCGTGGTGACCACACACGCGGCGAACGGAAGGGTTCCCTTCGTCACCTGCGAGACCGGCAGCTTGGTGAGATTGCTGAGCACGAAGCAGTTGATCCCGACGGGCGGCGTCACGAGGGCGAGCTCCATGTTGAGGATGAACAGGATCGCGAACTGGATGCGGTCGAGTCCGTGCTGGATGAGGATCGCATCCACGATGGGGATGACCAGGTAGGTGATCGCGGCGACGTCGAGGAAGTCACCGAGCACCACCAGCAGCAACGACACGACGATGATGAACAGGACCGGCGACACCTCGACCAGGGCGCCCATCGACGTGGTGATCGACTGCGGCACCTGCTCGATCGTCAGGACGTACGAGAACATCGACGCCGTCGCGATGATGAGGAAGATGATCACCGAGGTCCGCAGTGTGCTCGCGCAGGCGTCGACGAGCTTCCGCCAGGTCAGCTTTCGGTAGTAGACGCCCTCGATGAGCAGGGCGCCGATGACTCCGGCCATCGCCGACTCGGTGGCCGTGACGATGCCGAGCAGGATGACGACGTAGATGAAGATCGGCAGCAGCAGCACCACACCGTGCTTACGGAGCAGCAGGAGTCGACCCGACCAGGGCACCCGCTCGTCCACGGGATATCTCCGGCGACGTGCGATGCCCACCGATACCGCCGCGAGGAGGGCGGTCAGCACGATCCCCGGCAGCACGCCTGCACGAAACAGGGTCAGCACGGGGATGGTGGTGATGGACGAGTAGATGATCATGTTGATGCTCGGTGGGATGAGGATGCCGAGCGTGCCGCCACCCGCCACCAACCCGGCCGCGAACGTCGGCGAGTATCCGAGCCTGGTCATCTTCGGGACGAGGATGAGCCCGAGCGCCGCAGCGTTCGCCGGGCTCGACCCGCTGACGGCGGCCAACATCGCGCTCGCGAGGACGGCCACCAGGGCGAGCCCACCCCGACGGTGCCCGACGAACGCCAGCAACAGGTCGATCAGACCGTTGACGCCACGCCCCGACGAGAGGATCGCGGCCATCAGGAGGAAGAACGGGATGGCCGTCAGTGCCGAGCCGTTGATGTTCGTGGCGAACGTCTGCGTGATGACGCTCGGCGCCTGCGCCTCGAAGTAGAAGGCGACCAACGCCGCGACTCCCATGCTCACGTACACGGGTGCGCCGATCACGAGCAGGACCACGAAGACGGCGACCATCAGGAGGGCGATCGTCATCGCTTGCCCTCCGACAGGTCGGGTGGCAGCGCATCCGCCACTTCGGGCGGCAGGTCAGGGCGGGTGCGCGATCGTCCTCCGCGGACGAGGTGGACGATGCTGCCGAGCACGAGCCCGACACCGGCGACCGGGACCACGACCGTGGTGATCCAGCCGGGAAGTCCGGAGGGCAGGATCGCATGTGACGCGTGCAGGTCCGCGATGGAGCCGGCGCCACTGACGACCAGGGCGATCCCGAGGCAGATCGTCAGCCCGTCCGTCAGCAGCTCGATCGGCCTCCTGAGCCAGGGCACGCGACGGGCGAGGAACTCGTAGTGGATGTGGTCTCCGCGCGCGGTCACGGTCGCCGCCACCAGGAGGACCGCCCACAGGGCGATCGTCGTCACCAGCGTGTCGGACCACGCGGGCGTATAGCCGAAGAGGTAACGGGACAAGGCGATGCCGGCGGTGAGCAGAACGGCGACGAGCAGCACCACGCTCGGCACCGAGCGCAGGACACTCACCCCCACGCCGATGACACGGCCCGTCCTGCGGCGACCCTGCTGTTCGGCCGACATCGCGCTCCTCGTCTGGGTTCGGCCGGCGTCACGGCCACGCGGAGCGGGCTCGACGGTGACGCGGCGCTCACAGGGACTCGTGACGAACGCACCGGTCGGTCAGGACATGGCGACCTTTGTCGCCTCGTCGTAGATGCTCGCCCCGATCTCGTCGCGGTACTTGCGGTTGAAGGGCTCGAACCTGGTGGAGAAGACCTGCCGCTCCTCCTTGGTCAGGATGTTCACGCTCATGCCCTGCTTGACGAGTGCATCCCTGCCGTTCTTCGCATACCGGTCCGACGTGGTCCGTGCGAACTTCACGAACGTCGGCATGACGGAGGTGATCTTCGTCCGGAGATCCTCCGGCAGCTTCTGCCACCAGTCCTGGTTCACGACGAGGACTGGTGGGAAGAACTGCCGGTCGTCCTCGGTGGCGAACTTGAGCCGCGACACCTTGTACTCGGGTGCGGTGGGCACCGAGGTGTAGATGGAGTCGATGACACCACGCGAGGCCGCGCTGGCGACATCCGGTGCCGGGATGGTGATCGGCGAGGCACCCAGCTCCTCGAAGGCCGCCAGCTGGATCTTGCCCGCCGACGATCGGACCCGCAGTCCCTTGATATCGGACGGCGCGTGGATGGCGTGGTCGGCGAGGAGCGTGATGGCGGCACCCGAGTCGATGTAGGCGAGTCCGACCATGTTCTGGGTCTCGAGCGTGTCGAGGATCTTGGCGCCGGCCGGCCCGTCCTCCACCTTGTCGAGCGAGGTCTGGTCGGGGAAGAAGTACGGCAGCTCGAACAACTGGAAGGCGGGCAGTGACTGGGAGAGGTCGCCGGTCGTCACCATGGCGGCCTCGATCGCACCGGACTTCACCGCCGTGATGGCCTCGGGATCGGACTTGTAGAGCTGACCCGCGGGATACTGCTGGACCTCCACCGCGCCGTCGGTCGCCTTCTCGACCAGCCGCTCCAACTCCTTCGCGTCGTCACCGCGGATGGAGTTGACCGGGAGGGTGAAGTTCAGGCGCATCTTGTGGGCACCGCCGGAACCCGGGGACAGACCTCCGCATCCCGTCACAACCGCGATCGCGACGACCAGTGCGGCGTACCGCAGCGCGTGCCTCATTGCACTTCTCCTCATGTCGTCGGGCTCGGGTGGCTCGCGCCATGCTGTTCTACAGAGAGACCAGTGTTCCGAATACAGTAAAACATCGGCCCCTACCGCGGTCAAGAGCCCGACCGGCAGCGTGGGAGCGGACACGACTACGGCCGCTCGAGCGCGCGCCGCAGGGACGCGCGGTGGTCGGGATGGGCGATCGCCACCATCGCGTGCACCCGCTCCCGCCAGGAGAGATGCGCGAGTCTCGCGACTCCGTGCTCGGTCACGACGTGGGTGACGAGCGAGCCAGGCAGTTGCGCAGCCGCCACGGAGGGCGTGATCCTGCTCCGTCCGGCCGTATCGACCGATTCGACGGCCACGATCGACAGGCCGCCGTACGCACCCGCGGTCGCGAAGTCCAGGAGACCGCCCACGGCGCGCCGGTCGGCGAGTCCGGGTGACGTGCCCACCTGCCCGAACAGGTCGATCCTCGAGACGGCGTTGATCGCCGTGTAGTCGCCCAGTGCACCGAGGTGGGCGGGATCGTGCGCGTGCAGCGACCCGACCAGGCGGACCGAGGGACCGCCGTCGAGCCACCGGTAGTGGGCCTCAGAGCCCATGGCCACCGCTCCGACCACCGGGACCCCACCCGCGCAGGACAGGCCGCGCTCGGCGACGCCTGCCTCGACCAGGCGCTGCGACCAGTCCGACACCAGGCCCGTGTGGACGGAGAGGCTGACACCGGCGTGGACGAGGGCGTCGGCGACCCCCGCGAGTGCCCGGCCTACACCCAGCTCGAGCACGGCTCCGTCATCGACGAGACCCGCGATGTGCCCCGCGATCGCGTGTGCCGTCGCATCGGGCTCCAGGGGCGGCAGCGGAGGGGGCGCCTGGTCGCTCTCCACCACGAGGTCACAGCGGTCGAGCGCCAACGTGTCGGTGGCGACGCGCGGCAGCGCCGCGTTCAGCTCCACCGCGCGGAACCTGGCCCGCTCGAACGCGACAGGGACGAGATCGACGCACAGTCCCGGGTCGACGCCGCCGGCGGCGGCACGGGTGCCGGAGAACAGCACGCCGTCGACGCGGAGCGTTCCACGGTCGATCGCACCCGCGAGCTGCCTCATCGAGGAGGGCACCACCCCCACGTCCGCGCCGGCCGCGCCGTGACCGGGCACGGGTGAGATCACGCGATGGCCGTACCGCAGCGCCTCGAGGATCCGGCCACGTGAGCCGGTCAGCACCTGGAGGATCTCCAGCCGGACACCCTGTCCGGCGGCGATCGTGAGCAGGTCGTCGACGAGGGACACGGGTTCAGCGGCTCCGGTGGCGACGAGCAGGCGGTCACCGTCGCGGACGAGCTCCGCGAGCTCCGTCGCCGCCGTCATCCCTGCACGCCGGCCTACCGCGCGGGGAGGCGGGCGACTGCCCAGCCCTTCGCCGTCGTCTCCCCCCGCTGGTTGTCGGCCCAGACACGGATCCGCACCCGACCCCGGCCGTCGGCGTCCGGCGGCATGCGTTCCTCGATCTCGCCGTGGCAGCGCGTCAGGTCGCCGATCAGGTTGAACCGCCTGATCTCGCAGTAGAGCTCCTCGAGGAAGCCGTGGTGCCCGATCCAGTTCGTCAGCATCGTCGAGATCCAGGCGATGCGCTCGGGACCGTAGTCGTACGCCTCGGGGACACCGACGCTGCGCGCCAGGTCGGAGTCCCAGTGCACGGCTTCCGGCGGTTCGGGTATGCCGTACGTGTTGGGGATCCCCGCGGCAGGGTGCCTGCGCACGTAGTCGAACCAGTACCCGTGCGCATGGATGAAGAGACCACCCCACGCCTGCTCGAAGGCCACGGCCGTGGTCGCGGTGTACGGACCGCGCACGGTGGACGGGAGGGTCTCACCGACCGCCACGTCATCCCAGTGGAGGACGCCGTCGGCGCGGACGAACTCGTTGCGGTACTCCTCGGCGATCGCGGCGATGTCGTCCGGCGTATACGAGCCGAGCGCGGTACCGCCGTACTTCCCCTTCTCCTTGGCCGTACCACGCTCCACGCGCATGCCCCAGCCCTCGATCTGGGCGAACGGCTCGACCTCGTCGTCGAGCCGGAACTCCGTCACGCTGGCCTGCCGGAACATCCGCCCGGCGAACCGACCATCCAGCTCGACGAGATCCTTGAACCGGGTCTCCGCGGACACCCGGTGGCCCACGGGCGCGGGCTTGAACCATCGCCAGTGCGAGCCGCCGAACATGGAGTGCACACCCGGCAGGCCACCCCGGTAGCCGATCGACAGGCGGCTGAACGCATAGGGCAGGCACGGTGGGACGACGATCGAGCCGTAGGGGCTCTTCGCCGCCGCCTGCTCGTCGACGTACAGCGGGTCACGGTCTCCGGTGGCGTATGCCCACCGGCTGATCGCGTCGCGACTCGTCTCGGTGAGGTAGGGGCGTTCGGAGATGGTGACGACCTCACCGATCCGACCGCGCAGTCGCGCGAGCTCGTCCTCGGTGATCTTGGTGTTCGTCGCTGTCGTCATCGTCATCCCTCGACTTCGTCGGCTGCATGTGCGGGCACGGTGTGGTCCGCAGCGGTCCCCAGCACGGACTCGGACTCGAGACCGTCGATACGGGCGTCGTCCCAGTGCAGGACCTCGCGCAGGACCTCGCGGGTGTGCTGACCGAGCAACGGAGCGGCGCCGGTACTCGCGGCAAGAGCCTCGCCGACGAAACGGATAGGGGGCCGCACCATCGGCACGTCGCCGGCCGTCGGGTGGTGCATGGAGAACAGGATGTCGCGCGCGACGAACTGCTCCTGCTCCAGCGCCTCGACGACGTCGAGGATCGGTCCGTACGGCACGTCGGCCTCGTCGAGGATCCTCTCCCACTCGGCACGCGTCCTCGCGCGCAGGATGCCCGACACGATCTCCTGCAGCTCGTCTCGGTTGTCGCGTCGGTCCGCCGTGGTCCGGAACCTCGGATCCTCCACCAGCTCCTGCCGTCCGACGGCCGCACAGAATCGCCGCCAGAACGTGCCGACGTGCAGCGCGAGGACGAGGTGTCCGTCCGCCACTTCGAACCGGCCGTAGGGCGCGATGCTGTGGTGGCCGCTGCCCACCCGTCCCGGACTCTCCCCGGTCATCAGGGACAGCTGACCCAGGTAGCCGAGCAGGCCGGCCAGACCCTCCAACAGGCTGAGGTCGATGTGCTGCGGCGCCGCCGAGGTCGTCCTGCGCTGCAGTGCGGAGAGCACCGCGATGGCTCCCCACAACCCACCCGCGAGATCGCCCATCGGCAGGCCGAGCTTCGTCGGCGGGCCATCGGTGGCGCCGGTGATGCTCATGACGCCGCTCCTGGCCTGGGTCACGAGGTCGAACGACGGCTTGTCGCGCAGTGGCCCCGTCTGGCCGTAGCCGCTGATCGAGCAGAGGATGACGTCCGGCTTGCGCGCGACGAGGGCGTCGAAGCCGAGCCCGAGTCGGTCGAGCACGCCCGGCCGGAAGTTCTCGATGACCACGTCGCAGTGTGCGGCGAGGTCGAGCACCACCTCAGCCCCGCCGGGGCGTTTGAGGTCGACGACCACGCTTCGCTTGTTGCGGTTGATGGCGAGGAAGTAGTGGCTCTGCCTGCCGTCGTAGAAGGGCGCGATCGTCCGTACCTGATCACCTCCGTCCGGCTCCTCGATCTTGATGACGTCGGCACCGAGGTCCCCGAGGATGCAGGTGGCGAACGGTCCCGCGAGGACGCGGGTGAGGTCGAGGATCCGTACGCCGGCGAGGGGGAGCCCAGCCGGCTTCGAGGAGTCAGACTCAGTCATGGCCGTTCTCTATAGAGATCGATGTTCCTTCAAAAGAATAGGGAGCGTCAGTGATCGCGTCAACAAGGAGGCCGTCGGCGAATTCTGTAGAGAGGACGCTGTTCCGTTCGATGGACAGCCTCCGAGGCGAGTGGATAGCCTCCGTGCCATGGTCGTCTCCGGTCACGCGCACGTCGAGGGACCACTCCTGTGACGAGCCCCCACCCCAAGCGCACCTCGCCGCCGGCACCCGCGGTCGCGAAGGCCGTCGAGATCCTCGACTACCTCGCCAACCGCAACTCCGAGGCGGGTGTCTCCGTCATCGCCGCCGCCATCGGGATGAACAAGAGCACCTGTTACAACATCCTGCAGACGCTCGCCGGCGAGTCGATGGTCGTCAAGGACTCCCGCTTCCCGGTCTACCGGCTCGGACCACGCCTGGTCGAGCTCGGGACGGCAAGCAGGCGTCAGCTCTCCCATCGGGACCAGGTCGGGGAGGCTGTCCGACCACTGGTGGAGACGTCCGGTCTCACCTGCGCGATCGCCGTGCCACTGCCCGGTGACCGCGGCACCATCATCGTGGATCGCGTCATCCCGCGGCGCGCCGACGCGATGAGCGTGGCGATCGGCTACGTGGCCTCGATCACCGCTCCCGCGATGGGCCGGGTCGTCCTGGCCACCCGCGACATCGACGAGGTCCTGTCCCACATCCGCAACTTCCCCGACGTCGACGAGGCCACCCTCCTCGGCCTGGTCGACTCTCTCGACACGGTGCGAGAGAAGGGCTTCGGCTGGTCCGACTCCGAGTTCCAACCCGGGACCAACGCGGTCGCCGCTCCGATCCTCAACGCCGACCGCGAGATCGCGTTGGTGCTCTGTCTGGTCGGCGACGCCGCACACTTCCCCAGTGACAAGATCGACGAGTACGGCCTGGCGCTCGTCGAGATCGCCAAGCAGATCGAGGCCCGCACCGTCAGGGAAGGCCTCAGCCTCAGCTAGCTGCACGTCGGGCGTCGCCACCATAGGCTGGCGGTCGCCATGTCATCCACGCGCACCGGTCGAGGACTCGCCGCCTGGCTCACGAGCCGCACGGACGACGAGGTCGCCGCGCTGCTCGCGGCCAGGCCCGACCTGCTGCACCCGGTGCCGCCGGACTTCGGCCGCCTCGCCGGCGCCGTCGCGTCCCGCGCGTCCATGCAACTGGCCGTCGACCGTCTCGACACGCTGGCCCTGCAGATCCTGCGCACGCTCGCGACCCGCGACGACACCGCGACGTACGACGAGCTGGCCGCCGCGATGCAGGCGCCGCCGGACGGCCGGTTGCGCGACACGGTCGACCTGCTGCGCGCACGCGCCCTGTGCTTCGGTGACGACGACGCGCTGGACGCGCCAGGCGAGCTGCGTCGCATGCCGCTGCTGCCGGCGGAGTTCGGTCCCCACATCGCGCACGCGCTCGCCGAGATCCCGCCGATGCGGCAGCGCGTCCTGCTCGACGACGTCGGCGCCCCGCACGTCGAGGAGTGGCAGGCACTCCGCGAGCTCGCCGTCTACTTCGCGAAGCCGGCGAACGTCCAGCTCCTGCTGGCCGACGTCAGCCCGGCGGCGCGCGAGGCACTCGTCCGCGTGGCCAGCAGCCACGGCCACGGCAGGGTCGCCGACGCCCACCGCTCGGTGAGCGTCGCCACGGCGTCGTCGCCGGTCGAGGAGCTGCTCGCCCGCGGGTTGCTGGTCGCGTCCGTGCCCGACACCGTGGTCATCCCCTTCGAGGTCGCGACCGTCCTGCAACCCAGCTACGGCGAGCCGCCGGTGCTCGACACGACGACGCACGACCCGTCCGTCGTCGACCGCACGGGCGGGCTCCACGCGCACGCCGTCGTCCAGGCGGTGGAGGACCTCCTCGCGACGTGGTCGGACACCCCGCCGTCCCAGCTGCGCTCGGGTGGCCTCGGCGTGCGCGAGCTGCGTCGGGTCGCCGACCTGCTCGACCTCCCGACCGAGCAGGCGGCCCTCGTCGTCGAGACCGCCCATGCCGCCGCGCTGCTCGACGCGACGTACCCCGCCGAGGAGTGGCTGCCCACCGAGGCCTTCGACGCATGGCGGACCCGGCCGGTCGCCGAGCGGTGGGCCACCCTCGCGGCCGCATGGCTCGACACGTCGCGCGCGGCGGGACTCGTCGGGCAGAAGGACGAGAGGGACAAGACCATCAACGCGCTCGGCAGCGGCGTCCTGCACGGCAGCGTCGCGCAGGTCCGGGAGGCCACCCTCGGCGCGCTCGCGACGATGCCACCCGGCGTCGCGCCGACCACGGAGAGCCTCGTCGGCCGTACCGTCTGGGACCGGCCGCGCTCGGGCGGCCGCCGGCGGCGTGAGCTGCTGGAGTGGACGCTGCGCGAGGCCGAACAGCTCGGCGTCTGCGGTCAGGCCGCGATCACGTCGTACGGGCGCGCCCTGCTCGACGGTGACACCGCCGCCGCCACGCGGCTGCTGGCCTCCTGCCTGCCCGAGCTCGGTGAGCAGGTGCTCGTCCAGCCCGACCTGACCGCCGTCGCACCCGGGCCGCTGCGCCCCGCCGTCCGCACCGAGCTCGGCCTGCTCGCCGACGTCGAGTCGACGGGCGCGGCCACCGTCTACCGCTTCACCCCGCAGTCGGTGCGCCGCGCGCTCGACGCCGGTCGTACGGCCGCCGGCGTGCACGACTGGCTCACCGCGCACTCGCGCACGACGGTCCCGCAGCCGCTGCACTACCTCGTCGACGACGTCGCCCGCCGCCACGGCCAGCTGCGCGCCGGCAGCGCCACCTCGTACGTGCGCTGCGACGATCCCGCGCTGCTCGCCGAGATCGTCGCCCACCGGAAGGCGGGCCCGCTGGCGCTGCGGCTCATCGCGCCGACGGTCCTGGTGAGCCAGGTCGACCGCAAGGAGCTGCTCGACAGCCTGCGCGAGCTCGGCTACGCACCCGTCGCCGAGTCGGCGACGGGCGACGTCGTGGTCACCACGTCGCGCACCCGTCGCGCCCAGACCCGGGCCCGGCCGTCGTGGCGGCCGCAGTCGCCGACCGAACGTCCCAACCCGCAGCTGGTGGAGCAGGCGGTCCGCATGCTGCGCGCGGGCGAACGGGTGGCCGGCGAGCGCGTCACCGAGCACCGCTCCGCCACCGCGACACTGCCCCGCAACCCGCCCCGCGACACCCTCGCTGCCATCCAGCGGTCGATCGCCGCCGACCACCCGCTGTGGATCGGCTACGCCAACGCCGAGGGACGCGCCAGCCTGCGGCTCATCGAGCCGGTGGCCGTCGTCGGCGGCCTCGTCGAGGCGTACGACCACCTCCGCGAGTCACGCCGCACGTTCGCCCTGCACCGCATCACCGGCTACGCCACCGTCGACGACGACGGGTGACCGACTGACCGTCCGCGCTGCCGGCTGCCCAGGTGTCGGTGGCATCGGGGACACTGGAAGGCGCCCCACCGCCCTCGCCAGAAGGAAAGCCACGTGACCGATGGTCCGCTGATCGTCCAGTCGGACAAGACGCTGCTGCTCGAGGTCGACCACGAGCAGGCCGCCGAGTGCCGCAAGCAGATCGCGCCGTTCGCCGAGCTCGAACGCGCCCCCGAGCATGTCCACACGTACCGCATCACGCCGCTTGGGCTCTGGAACGCACGCGCGGCCGGCCACGACGCCGAGCAGGTCGTCGACACGTTGCTGCGGTTCTCCCGCTACCCCGTGCCCCACGCGCTGCTCGTCGACGTCGCCGAGACGATGGCGCGTTACGGGCGGCTGCGACTGGAGACACACCCGACGCACGGCCTGGTGATGGCCACGACCGACCGGCCGGTGCTCGAGGAGGTGCTGCGCAGCAAGAAGATCCAGCCGATGGTGGGTGAGCGGGTCGGCGACGACGCCGTCGTCGTCCATCCGAGCCAGCGTGGGCTGCTCAAGCAGGCTCTGCTCAAGATCGGCTGGCCCGCCGAGGATCTCGCCGGTTACGTCGACGGCGAGCAGCACACGATCGAGATGCGGCAGGACGGCTGGGAGCTGCGGACGTACCAGCAGGACGCCGCCGACGGGTTCTGGCACGGCGGCTCCGGCGTCGTGGTGCTGCCGTGTGGCGCGGGCAAGACCCTCGTCGGCATCGCCGCGATGGCGCGGGCGCAGGCCACCACGCTGATCCTGGTGACCAACACCGTCGCCGCCCACCAGTGGCGCACCGAGCTACTCGCCCGCACGTCTCTCACCGAGGAGGAGATCGGTGAGTACTCGGGGCAGCGCAAGGAGATCAGGCCGGTCACCATCGCCACGTACCAGGTGATGATCACCCGCAGGAAGGGCGCGTTCACCCATCTCGAGCTGTTCGAGGCACGCGACTGGGGGTTGGTCCTGTACGACGAGGTGCACCTGCTGCCCGCGCCGATCTTCCGCATGACCGCCGATCTGCAGGCGCGTCGCCGGCTGGGGCTCACCGCCACCCTGGTGCGCGAGGACGGCCGCGAGGGCGACGTGTTCAGCCTGATCGGCCCCAAGCGCTACGACGCGCCCTGGCGCGACATCGAGGCGCAGGGTTGGATCGCGCCCGCCGACTGCGTCGAGGTCCGCGTCACGCTGACCGACGCCGAGCGCCTGGCGTACGCCACGTCCGAGCCTGAGGACAGGTACCGAATCTGCTCGACCACCGACACGAAGTCGCGGGTGGTCGGCACGATCGTCGACCGGCACCGCGGCGAGCCCACACTCGTCATCGGCCAGTACCTCGACCAGCTCGACGACCTCGGCGAGCGGCTCGACGCCCCGGTGATCAAGGGCGAGACCACGGTGAAGGAGCGGGAGCGGCTGTTCCAGGAGTTCCGCACCGGCGAGATCAGCCTGCTCGTCGTCTCGAAGGTCGCGAACTTCTCCATCGACCTGCCCGAGGCGGCGGTCGCAGTGCAGGTGTCCGGCACCTTCGGGTCGCGGCAGGAGGAGGCCCAGCGGCTCGGTCGCGTCCTGCGTCCGAAGTCCGACGGCCGCGGGGCGCGCTTCTACTCGGTGACCGCCCGTGACACCGTCGACCAGGACTACGCCCAGCACCGGCAGCGGTTCCTCACCGAGCAGGGCTACGCCTACCGCATCATCGACGCCGACGTCGTCCTCGCCGGCGAGGAGTTCTGACTCGTGCCACCAGCCGTCCACCGAAGGGAGCCAACGAGATGACAAGCGCCGACCTGCTCGTCGACGCGTACGGCCGGATCAACGAAGAGGTCCACCAGGTGGTCGACGGCCTTACCCTCGACCAGCTCGCCACCCGGCTCGACCCCGACGCGAACTCGATCGGCTGGCTGGTGTGGCATCTCGCGCGGGTCCAGGACGACCACGTCGCCGACGCCGCGCGGATCGACCAGGTCTGGACGTCCCAAGGCTGGGTCGACCAGTTCGGGCTGCCGTTCGACCCGCGGGCGATCGGGTACGGACACTCCAGCGACGAGGTAGGGGCGGTGCGGGTCGCGTCCGGCGAGCTGCTCACCGGCTACCACGACGCCGTCCACGAGCAGACCGTCCGCTACGTCGAGCGACTCACCGACGACGACCTCCCGCGGATCGTCGACACCCGGTGGGACCCGCCCGTGACTCTCGCGGTGCGGCTGGTGAGCGTCGTGTCCGACTGCCTGCAGCACGCCGGCCAGGCCGCGTACGTCCGCGGTGTCCTCGAACGCACCGCATGAGTGAGCCCGACGTCCCCCTGACCGAGCAGGCGCTGCACACGGCGCGGGCAGCCGTGCTGCGCGATCTCGCCGCCACGGGCCACGCCGACCCGTCCACGGTGTCGCTCGTCGACGACGCCGTCGCGGGCCGGCGCTGGTGGGTCGCGCAGTGGCCCGACGGCGTCGCGTTCCTCACCTGCCTCGTCGCCCAGGACGTCGCCGACGCCCTCCTCGCCCGCGTCGGCCGCTGGCCCTGCTGCATCGTCCACGACGAGGAGCCGCTGGTGGTCGAGCCCGCCCTGGGCCACGACCCCCGCTGGATCTGCGGCCACTGCGGCGAGATCGCCCCGGTCGGCGCCCTCCACGCCGCCGCCGGCTGACCCGCAGGCCGCCATCGTCGACCACTGCACCTCGTGAAGGTGGACTTCACCTCGTCCCTGCATGAGGTGAAGTCCTCGTTGATCACGTTAACGTGATCAACGAGGAGCGCACCCGGGCCGCTAGCCCCAGGCTCTCGGGGCGCGGACCTTGGACGCCGGGCGTTCCTTCTGGAGGCGGGCGGCCACGGTCTCTGCGTCGCGGAGGGCGCGGATGACGTTGTGGCCGGCGAGCTTCGTCAGGTCGTCGTCGGACCACCCGCGGTCGATCAGCTCGGCGAACAGGTGCGGGTAGCGGGCGACGTCCTCGAGGCCCTCGGGCAGACCGTCACATCCGTCGTAGTCGCCGCCGAGGCCGAGGTGGTCGACGCCGGCGATCTCGCGGGCGTGGTCGACGTGGTCGGCGACCTGGGCGAGCGTCGCCGCCGGGCGCGGATGCTCCTCGCGGTACTTCGCGTAGAACGCCTTGGTCTCCGTCTCGTACCAGGACCGCGGCTCCCTGACCCCGGCCTCCTTCGCGGCGGCGGCCGCGGCCGCGTTGTAGTCGACCACCTCCTGGGAGACGAAGCCGGGCACGAAGGTGATCATGCAGACGCCGCCGTTGCCCGGCACGGACGCGAGGACGTCGTCGGGCACGTCGCGCGGGACGTCGCACAGCGCACGGCACGAGGAGTGCGAGAACACGATCGGCGCCTCGGAGACCCGCAGGGCGGCACGCATGGTGTCGGGCGCGACGTGGGAGAGGTCGACGAGCATGCCAAGGCGGTTCATCTCCCGCACGACCTCCTCGCCGAAGTCGTTGAGCCCGCCGACCTTCGGCTCCGCGGTCGCGGAGTCGGCCCACGCCGTGTTGTCGTTGTGCGTGAGCGTCATGTAGCGGGCGCCGAGACGGTGCATCATCCGCAGCGCGCCCAGCGAGTTGCCGATCGAGTGCCCGCCCTCCATGCCCGCCAGCGACGCGATCCGGCCCGCGGCGAAGATCCGCTCGACGTCGTCGGCGGTGTACGCGACCTCGAACGTCTCCGGGTAGCGGTCGACCATCCGGTGCATCGCGTCGATCTGCTCGAGGGTCTTGACCACCGCGCGCGGGGACACCGGCGACGACGGGACGTAGACCGACCAGAACTGCACCGAGACGCCGCCGGCGCGCAGCCGGGGGATGTCGGTGTGCAGGTCGGGCTGGTCGTTCGCGATGTCGATCTGGTCGAAGTCGTAGTCGGCCTTGTTGCGCATCGCGTAGAGCAGGTCGTTGTGACCGTCGGCGAGGGGGACACGACGCAGGAGTTCGCGGGCGTGCGCGAGGGGGTCGACCATCACCGAACCGTATCGGGGCCCACCGACCGTTCGCTCTGAGCGAGCACCGGGAACATCCGGGCCCTCCCGTGAATTGAGTGCACATAGCTCAAGTTCGCTGAGTGCTGAGAAGGATCGTGACCCGATGAGCGAGACCACACGCCTCCCGGTCGTGCCGCTGGACGACGAGGTCGTCCTGCCCGGCATGGTCGTCCCCCTGGACCTCTCCGACGCCGACGTCCGCGCGGCGCTCGACGCCGCGCGCGTGGCCGCCGACAGCCGTGCCCACGCGCCCGGCATCCGCTCGACTCCGACCGCCGAGGTCCTGCTCGTCCCCAGAACCGACGGCAGGTACGGACCGGTCGGCACCCGTGCCGCCGTCGAGCAGGTGGGCCGGCTGCCGAACGGCAACCGCGCCGCCGTCGTCCGCGGTATCGACCGCGTGACCATCGGCGCCGGCACGAACGGGCCGGGCGCGGCCCTCTGGGTCGAGGTCACCCCCGTGCCGGAGACGGCGTCGACGCCGCGGGCCGACGAGCTCGCGACGGAGGTCAAGCACCTGCTGGTGGCGAGCCTGCACCAGCGCGGCGCCTGGCAGGTCGCCGAGGTCGTCGAGGGGCTCGAGGAGCCGGGCCGGGTCGCCGACCAGGTCGGCTACGCCTCGTACCTCAGTCGCGGCCAGAAGCAGCAACTGCTGGAGACGCTCGACGTCGAGGAGCGGCTGACCCTCGTGCTCGACTGGGTGAAGGAGCACATCGCCGAGCAGGACGTCGCCGACACCATCCGCAAGGAGGTGCAGGACGGCGTCGACAAGCAGCAGCGTGAGTTCCTGCTGCGGCGCCAACTCGGCGCCGTGAAGAAGGAGCTCGCCGAGCTCGACGGGACGCCCGCGTCCGAGCAGGACGACTACCGCGCCCGCGTCGAGGCGGCCGACCTCCCGGAGAAGGTCCGCGAGGCCGCGCTGCGCGAGGTCGACAAGCTCGAACGCTCCTCCGACGCCTCGCCCGAGGGCGGCTGGATCCGCACCTGGCTCGACACCGTGCTCGACCTGCCGTGGAACGTCCGCAGCGAGGACGCGTACGACATCGCGGGTGCCCGCGAGGTGCTCGACGCCGACCACGCAGGCCTCTCCGACGTGAAGGACCGGATCATCGAGTACCTCGCCGTACGCAAGCGTCGCGACGAGCGCGGTCTCGGTGTCGTGGGCGGCCGTCGCAGCGGCGCCGTGCTCGCCCTCGTCGGCCCGCCCGGCGTCGGCAAGACGTCGCTCGGCGAGTCCGTCGCCCGGTCGATGGGCAGGAAGTTCGTCCGCGTCGCGCTCGGCGGCGTCCGCGACGAGGCGGAGATCCGCGGCCACCGGCGCACGTACGTCGGCGCGCTGCCCGGCCGCATCGTGCGGGCGATCCGCGAGGCCGGCTCGATGAACCCGGTGGTGCTGCTCGACGAGGTCGACAAGCTGGGCGCCGACTACCGCGGCGACCCGACGGCGGCCCTGCTCGAGGTGCTCGACCCGGCGCAGAACCACACGTTCCGCGACCACTACCTCGAGGTCGAGCTCGACCTGTCCGACGTCCTGTTCCTGGCGACCGCGAACGTCCTCGACCAGATCCCCGCACCCCTGCTCGACCGCATGGAGCTGGTGTCGCTGGACGGGTACACCGAGGACGAGAAGGTCGTCATCGGACGCGACCACCTGCTACCCAGGCAACGCGACCGCGCCGGCCTCGACGACCACGACGTGGTCGTGACCGACGAGGCGCTGCGCCGCCTCGCGACCGAGTACACCAGGGAGGCCGGCGTGCGTTCCCTGGAACGCGGCATCGCCAGGGCGCTGCGCAAGGTCGCGGCGCAGGTCGCGCTCGGCGACGCGACGCTGCCGGTCACCGTCGACGCGGACACCCTGCCCGACTACCTCGGCCGGCCGCGCCACCTGCCGGAGACCGCGCAACGGACGGGCGTGCCCGGCGTGGCCACCGGTCTCGCGGTGACCGGCGCCGGCGGCGACGTGCTGTTCGTCGAGGCGTCGCTCGCCGACCCCGAGACCGGCACCAACGGCCTCACCCTCACCGGCCAGCTCGGCGACGTGATGAAGGAGTCGGCGCAGATCGCGCTGTCGTACCTGCGGTCGCACGGCGCCGAACTCGAGTTGCCAGTCGGCGACCTGAAGGACCGCAGCGTGCACGTCCACGTGCCCGCAGGCGCGATCCCGAAGGACGGCCCGAGCGCGGGCGTCACGATGACGACGGCGCTGGCCTCGCTGCTGTCCGGCCGGCCCGCACGGGCGGACGTCGCGATGACGGGCGAGGTCTCCCTGACCGGCCGGGTGCTGCCCATCGGCGGGGTGAAGCAGAAGCTCCTCGCCGCGCACCGGGCGGGCATCACGACGGTCCTGATCCCCGACCGCAACGAGCCCGACCTGGACGACGTGCCCGAGGAGGTCCGCGACCAGCTCACCGTCCACCCGGTGAGCGACGTCCGCGACGTCCTCCGGCTGGCCCTGGAACCGGCTCGGGCCCAGGTGGAGCAGGCGGCGGCCTGAGGCGCGGCGGCCGGCGTGCTCCGGGCCCGCGACCTCGCCCCGTGAGGGGCACCCTCACCGTGTCCTGACCCGGTGAGGGTGCCCCTCACCGGGTCAGCGCGGAGGACGGGGATCCGTCCCGACGAGGCGGTCTAGCGTGAGCGGCGACATCCGGCACGGCGACAGCGGAGAGACCGATGAGCGACCCGCACCACACGCAGCAGGACCCGCGGCTCGCGGCACCCGGCGGCCCGCCGGGACCGCTCGTGGCCGCCTGCATCCTGTGGATCGTCTTCGGCGCCCTGCTGACACTGGGGGTCGCAGGCCTGGCCGTGAACCCGTCGTTCGCCACGTCCACCGGCCCGGTGGCCTACCTCCTCGTCGGCGCTGTCGCGATCACGGTCCTCGTCCTGGGCATCGCGATGCTGCGCGGCGCGGGCAACGCGGTGCGGATCACCCTGACGGTGATCGGCGGCCTGTTCTGCCTGGCGCTGTGGCCGGTGGTGTTCGCGATCCCCGCGGTCGTGCTGCAGTTCCAGCGCCGCAGCAACGCGTACTTCACCGCCCTCGCGAGCATCGACCACCGTGGCGTCGAGCACGACGCCGAGGAATGGGACGACTGGGACGAGCAGCGATCCGGGTAGGATGCGGAGCACTCCCCACCCCTGACCGAGGACTCCCATGCCGCGGCCTGCCCAATCCCCTGCCCACGAGGACCACCACCACGACGATCTGACCGCCGAGCAGCGCCACCTCGCCACGGCCCGCGACTGCCTGGCCCGGATGCGCGCACACGTCCAGTCGCTGAAGGCGGACGCGGGCGACGCCGTGTCGCAGGCGTACCTCGACGCGGCGCTGTACTACCGCGCCGAGGCGTTGAAGGACGACCCGGAGACCCCGCTGTTCTTCGGCCGCATCGACACCCGCGCACCGCGTGACACCTACTACGTCGGGCGCCGTCACGTCACCGACGACCGCGGCGATCCCGTCGTCGTCGACTGGCGCGCCGAGGTGTCGCTCGCCTTCTACCGGGCGAGCGCGACCGAACCCATGCAGCTGGAGCGGCGACGCCGGTTCGGCTTCACCAAGGGCGCACTGACCGCGTTCGAGGACGAGACGTTCGACGCGGCGTCACGGCACGACCCGAGCACGATCCTGCAGGAGGAGATCGAACGCCCGCGCGTCGGCCCGATGCGCGACATCGTGGCGACGATCCAGCCGGAGCAGGACGCGATCGTGCGCGCCGACCTCGCGACCACGATCTGCGTCCAGGGCGCTCCCGGCACGGGGAAGACCGCCGTCGGCCTGCACCGCGCCGCGTTCCTGCTGTACGCGTTCCGCGACCGTCTCACCCGCTCCGGCGTCCTCGTCATCGGCCCCAACCGCGCGTTCCTCGGCTACATCAAGGGCGTGCTGCCCGCCCTCGGCGAGCTCGACGTGCGGCAGCAGACCCTCGACGAGCTGCTCGACGCCGTCCGCGTCCGCGCGGCGGACGACCCGGAGACCGCCAGGCTCAAGGGTTCCGCGCGGATGGCCGAGGTACTCCGGCGCGCGGTGCGCTCGAACGTCCACCCGCCCGACGAGGGCTTCGTCTTCACGCACGGGTCACGCCGCTGGCGCATTCCGTCGTACGAGCTCGCCGAGATCGTCGAGCAGCTGCTCGGTCGCGACGTGCGCTACGACGCGGCGCGACGAATGCTCGCGCAACGCGTCGCGCACGTGGTGCTCACCCGGATGGAGGCCGCTGGCGAGTCGCCCGACGACCGTGTGCAGGCATCCGTCGCGCGCAGCAAGCCCGTGCGCGACCTCGTCGACGTCGCGTGGCCGAAGGTCGACCCCAGGGTCGTGGTGCACCGGCTGCTGTCCGACGCCCAGTTCCTCGCCGCGAACGCCGACGGGCTGTTCGACGAGGAGGAGCAGCGGCGGCTGCTCTGGGCGAAGGCGCCGCGCAGCGCGGGCACCGCGAAGTGGAGCCTCGCCGACGCCGCACTCGTCGACGAGGCCCAGGACCTCGTCGAACGCACCCCGAGCCTCGGCCACGTCGTCCTCGACGAGGCGCAGGACCTGTCGCCCATGCAGTTGCGGGCCGTCGGCCGGCGATGCAGCACCGGGTCGGCGACGGTGCTCGGCGACCTGGCCCAGGGCACGACGCCGTGGGCCACGTCGACGTGGGACGAGGCACTCGCCCACCTCGGCCGCCCGAACGCCCTCGTCGAGGAGCTGACGATGGGGTACCGCGTGCCCCGGCAGATCATCGCGTTCGCCACCCGGCTGCTCCCGGCGATCGCCCCCGCGCTCGCGCCTGCCCGGTCCGCGCGCACCTCCGCCGGCGCGCTCGACGTCCGCGACGTGCCCGAGGCCGGGGTCGACGCAGAGACCGTCGCCGCGTGCCGCACCGCGCTCGCCGCGGAGGGCTCCGTCGGGCTCATCGCCGCCGACTCCCGCGTGGAGCGGCTGGCACGTGCGCTCGAGCAGGCCGGCCTCGCGTACCGCCCGCTCGGCGCCGAGACCGACGAGGACACCGACCTGAGCCTCAGCCTCGTGCCCGCCACCATCGCCAAGGGCCTGGAGTTCGACCGCGTCGTCGTCGTGGAACCCGCCGAGATCGTCGCGGCAGAGCCCCGCGGCCTGCACCGCCTCTACGTCGTGCTCACCCGCGCGGTCTCAGCGCTCGCCGTCGTCCACGCCGAACCGCTGCCCGAGCCCCTGGCCGCCCATGACCCCCACGTGGACGCATCGCATTGGCCATAGCCCACACGAAGCGTCCACGTGGCGTCGGTGAGGCCGCCTAGTCCCCCGTCGAGGCCGAGTCCGCGGGCTCGGTACGGGGGCGGCGCAGGCCCGGGTGGCCGGCGGGCAGGGCGCGGCGCAGCACCCACCAGCTCGCGGCCAGGCAGGCGATCTGGAGCGGCCAGCTCATCGCGACCCGCGCAGCGCCGAGCGCGACGACCTGGTCGGCGAGGTACAGCGGGGTGTAGACGGCGACCCGCAGGACGTACTGGCCGACCCACAGCCAGCTGGCCCGGCCGTACGCGCGCAGCAGGTCGCGGTCGCGGCGCCATCTCGTGCGCTGGCCGAGGACGAGACCGACGACGACGCCGAGCAGCGGCCAGCGGACCACGATGCTCGCCGCCCACAGCAGCGCGCTCGCGACGTTGGTGAGCAGCTGGACGAGGAAGAAGTCGGCGGCGCGACCGGTGCGCAGGGCGACCACCGCGCCGATCGTCACGAGCGTGACACTGACGACCGCCGCGCGCGGCTTCGTCCCGCGCGCGACGCGTACCACGGCGACGACCACGCCGACGGCGATCGCCGCGGCCGCGCCCCAGGCGATCGACCTACCGCTCGCGAGCCAGCCGATGACGAACGCGGCCGGCGGCAGGCTGGCGTCGAGGGCGCCGCCGCGGCCGCCGAGCAGCGAGGACAGCGTCTCCTCACGCTCGCGCGGTGCGGGCTGCTCGTCGGTCATGCTCTCAGCCTGCCCCGTCCGGGCCCGAACCGTGACGTGACCTTGGTGGCATCCGCCTGCGCAGGCCGGCGTCGGCGATCCGGCGGACGAGCTCGCGCGACGGCACCTGCACCGCTCCCGCGCGGACGACCTCGTCGCGCCGCTCCGCCGGCACGTCGTAGTGATCGCGGTGGAACGCCCGCGGCGGGAAGCCGAGCGCGCCGGCGAAGGCGTGCAGCTCGTCGAACGACTCGTCGCTGACCAGGTGGCACCACAGCCGGCCGTGCGCCGGCCAGACGGAAGGATCCACCAGAAGGGTCACAGGGCCAGCCTAGGAGGCTCGTCAGCGGCCGCCGCCGACGTCGAGGCTCGCGCCGGTCACGTACGACGCCTCGTCGGACAGTAGCCAGATGATCGCCGCGGCGAACTCCTCGGGAGCACCCGCCCTGCCCATCGGGATGGTGGGAGCCATCCGCTCGACCCGGCCGGGCTCGCCGGCGAGCGCGTGGAAGCCGGTGTCGGCGAGGCCGGCGCGTACGGAGTTGACCCTGATGCCGTCGGCGGCGACCTCCTTGGCGAGCCCGACGGTCAGCGTGTCGACGCCCGCCTTCGCGGCCGCGTAG
This sequence comes from Streptosporangiales bacterium, assembly GCA_009379955.1. Taxonomy (NCBI): domain Bacteria; kingdom Bacillati; phylum Actinomycetota; class Actinomycetes; order Streptosporangiales; species Streptosporangiales bacterium. The sequence goes on from WHST01000011.1 coordinate 55,849, forward strand.
TCGACCCACTCCCCTGGCGCGCCGAGCGTCGCCGCGATGGAGGAGATGTTGACGATCGCCCCGCCCGTGCCGCCGTACCTCGGCGACATGCGGCGGACGGCCTCGCGGGCACACAGGAACGGACCCAGCAGGTTCACCGCGACGACGCGTTCGAGGCGGTCGAGCGACACGTCCTCGAGCCGCTGCCTGGACTCGACGGCACCGGCGTTGTTGACCAGCCCGGTCACCGGGCCGAGCTCTGCCGTGGTCGTGTCGAACAGCCGCAGCACGTCGCGCTCGCTGCCGACGTCGGCTCGGACGGCGATCGCGCGGCGGCCCGCGGACTCGCATGCGGCCACGACCGCCTCGGCCTCCGCCTCCTGCCGCCGGTACGCGACGGCGACGTCCCAGCCGCGGCTCGCCGCGAGCCGCGCGGTCGCCGCCCCGATGCCGCGGCTCGCACCGGTCACGATCAAGACCCTGCTCACCAGGGCACCCTACTGGGCGCTCGTCACCGCGCTCACGAACTCGTCGACGGTGCGCGTGCACAGGTCGGGGTGCTGCAGGTTCCACAGGTGGCCGCCGCCGGGGACGATCCGCAGCGTCGCGTCCGGCAGGCATGCGGCGAGCAACCGGGCCGATGCCAGGTTGGACGTGTCGGCGGCGCCGCAGCAGACGAGCGCAGGGACGCCGACGTCGCCGAGCCGCGGCTCGAGGTGGTCGTGCCTCAGCTCGCGCAGCGCGTCGGCCTGGGTCCGCTTGCCCGCGCGCCTGATGTCGTCGACGAACGCGGCGCGGTCGCGGTCGTCGGCCGGACGCACGATCGTCGCGGACATCTCCGACGTCACCGACAGCGGCAGCACCGCGGTGACAGCGCGCTGGACCGTCACACCGGCACGCGACATCCGGACGGCGGCGCCGGACAGCACCAGGCTCGCGACCAGACCCGGCTCGTCGAGAGCGACCCGGAGCGCGACGTTGGCGCCGAGCGACGCCCCCACCAGGTGAGCGGGTGACGGACGGTCGCGCAGCAGTTCACGCAGCTGGTCGACGGCCGCCACCAGAGTGAACCGCCCTCCCGTCGCGCCGTGTCCTGGCAGGTCGGGCGCGAGCACCTCGTAGCGGTCACCGAGCGCCTCGGCCTGCGCGCGCCACATCCGGTGGCTCGCCCCCATGGCGTGCAGCAGGACGATCGTGGCGCTCACGGGCTCCCCTGGCGTGTCGGGCTCCCGACGATACAAGGACCGCGCGAACTCTCAGGCGCCCGTGGTGCGAGGGGGCCGGTCACTGGTAGGCTCGAACACATGTTCGACACTCATCAGAGGCCCGTCCTCACCGCCGACTGGGACCAGTCGGTCGACGTCCACCTGTCGCCCTACCAGCCCGCCGAGGCACCGCCCGCCTGGCGGCGCACCTGGTTCCGCCGTCACCGTAGCGCGGCCGCCCGCGAGGCCCAGCCGGGTCAGCCGTACCTCTTCACGCTCTGAGCTCACCGCTCAGCCGGCGCCGCCCGAGATCCGGAACGACCTACTGCAGGCGCTCGGCAGTGACCTCGCACACAATGTCGGTCCTGCCACTGGGCGCGGAGCGGTCGCTCGGCGAGGCTGGCACGATGGCCTCGAGAGCGGTGACCGTGCCGAGAACGCGGAGCGGTTCCTGGTGGTACGCCGCACTCTCGGTCTGCGCGGTGGGCTGGGGCGCCAACCAGTTCGCGTCGCTCCTGCCCTTCTACCGCCTCGAGCTCGCGGTCGGCATGCCGACGGTGCAGGCCACGTTCGGCCTGTACGCGGCGGGACTGATCCCCGGGCTACTGGTGGGCGGACCGATCTCCGACCGCCACGGCAGGCGTCGCGTCGTCCTCCCGGCCCTGGCGATCTCCCTGGCCGCGACCGTCGTCCTGACCCTCGGCCTGCACGGCGTGGGCTGGCTCTTCGTGGGCCGGTTCGTGGCGGGCGTCGCGAGCGGCGCCGCCTTCAGCGCGGGCACCGCATGGATCAAGGAGCTGTCGAGCGCCCCGTACGCCGACGCCCCGGACGGCGCCGGCGCCCGCCGAGCGACCATCGCGATGACCACCGGCTTCGGTGTCGGGCCACTTGTCGCGGGCGTGCTGGCGCAGTGGGGTCCCGCGCCCGGGGTGCTGCCCTACGTCCCCCACCTGGTGCTGGCGGCCGTCGCCGTCCCGCTGGCCTGGCGGACGCCCGAGACCGTGATCACCTCGGCGAGCGACCAGGAGCGAGGCGCGGTGACCGCGCATCGGCATCCGCGCTTCCTGCGCGTCGTCGTCCCGCTGGCGCCATGGGTGTTCGGGGGCGCCACGATCGCGCTCGCCTACCTGCCCGGCCTGGTCGCGTCCCGCGTGCACGGCCTCGCGATGGCGTTCGGTGGCCTCGCGTCGCTGGTCACCGCGATGGCCGGGGTGCTCGTCCAGCCGGTCGCGCGCCGGATCGACCGGCCGGGGAGCCGGCGGCTGCTCGTGGCCGCGCTCACGACCATGACGGCGGGACTCCTGCTCGCCGCCGTGGCGGCGACGGTCCGCCACCCCGCCGCGGTACTCGTCGCCGCGGTCGTCCTCGGCGTCGGCTACGGCGGCTGCATGGTGTGCGGCCTGACCGAGGTCACGCGGCTCGCCGCGCCGCGCGAGCTCGGTGCCCTCACCGCACTGTTCCAGGCCGTCACGTACCTCGGCTTCGCCGCGCCGTTCCTGCTCGCCGCCCTCCAGGCCGTGGCCCCGCCCGGCGTGCTGCTGGTCGCCGTCGCCGCGCTCGCCCTGCTCACCCTGGTCTGGACCGCACGCGAGGCGCGGCGCCGACCGGCGTGACCGTACCCGGACATGCCGAAGGGCGGCCCTCACGGGACCGCCCTTCGAACGAGAGAACCGCTGAGCGTGAGCTCAGAAGTCCATGTCACCGCCACCCGGTGCGGCCGGAGCCGCGTTCTTCTCGGGCTTGTCGGCGACAACTGCCTCGGTGGTGAGGAACAGAGCAGCGATCGACCCGGCGTTCTGCAGCGCAGAACGGGTGACCTTGGCCGGCTCGATGATGCCGGCCTTCATCATGTCGACGTACTCCCCGGTCGCCGCGTTCAGGCCCATGCCTGCACCCAGCGAACGGATCTTCTCGACGATCACACCGCCCTCGAGACCGGCGTTGTGCGCGATCTGCTTGGTCGGTGCCTCCAGTGCGCTCTTGACGATCAGCGCACCGGTGAGCTCGTCGCCCTCCAGGTCCAGCTTCTCGAACGCGCTCTCCGCGGCGAGCAGCGCGACGCCGCCACCGGGAAGAACACCCTCCTCGACGGCCGCCTTCGCGTTGCGAACGGCGTCCTCGATGCGGTGCTTGCGCTCCTTCAGCTCGACCTCGGTCGCGGCGCCGACCTTGATCACCGCAACGCCGCCGGCCAGCTTGGCCAGCCGCTCCTGCAGCTTCTCGCGGTCGTAGTCGGAGTCGCTGTTCTCGATCTCGTTACGGATCTCGTTGACCCGTCCCTGGATCTGCTCAGCGTCACCGGAGCCGTCGACGATCGTGGTCTCGTCCTTGGTCACGACGACCTTGCGCGCCTTGCCCAGCAGCTCGATGTCGGTGTTCTCGAGCTTGAGACCGACGTCTTCGCTGATGACCTGGCCACCGGTGAGGATCGCCATGTCCTGGAGCATCGCCTTGCGCCGGTCACCGAAGCCGGGAGCCTTGACGGCGACCGACTTGAAGGTGCCACGGATCTTGTTGACCACGAGGGTGGCGAGTGCCTCGCCCTCGACGTCCTCGGAGATGATCAGCAGCGACTTGCCGCCCTGCATGACCTTCTCCAGAACCGGAAGCATGTCCTTGACGGCCGCGATCTTGCCCTGGTGGAGCAGGATGTACGGCTCGTCGAGCACTGCTTCCATGCGGTCGTTGTCGGTCACGAAGTAACCGGACACGTACCCCTTGTCGAAGCGCATACCCTCGGTGAGCTCGAGCTCGAGGCCGAAGGTGTTGCTCTCCTCGACGGTGATGACGCCTTCCTTGCCGACCTTGTCCATCGCCTCGGCGATGATCTCGCCGACGCTCGGGTCGGCCGCGGAGATCGACGCCGTCGAGGCGATCTGCTCCTTGGTCTCGACGTCCTTGCTCTGCTTCGAGAGCTCCTCGGAGACGCGCTCGACGGCGACCTCGATGCCCTTCTTCAGGGACATCGGGTTGGCGCCGGCGGCCACGTTGCGGAGGCCGTGGTGAACGAGTGCCTGCGCGAGAACGGTCGCCGTCGTCGTGCCGTCACCGGCCACGTCGTCGGTCTTCTTGGCGACCTCTTTGACGAGCTCGGCGCCGATCTTCTCCCAGGGGTCCTCGAGCTCGATCTCCTTGGCGATGCTCACACCATCGTTGGTGATGGTGGGGGCACCCCACTTCTTGTCGAGAACGACGTTGCGGCCCTTGGGTCCGAGCGTTACCTTCACGGCGTCGGCGAGGGCGTCCATACCGCGCTCGAGAGCCCGGCGGGCCTCCTCGTTGAACGCGATCATCTTGGCCATACGGGTGGGTCCTCCCTGTCGGGTGGCTCACACGCACGTCCGAATTCGGACCGGTGCCCGCGACGGACGGCCCGGCGTGCGACGACCCTTCCGCCGTACGGCCCGAGCCTCACCGCCCGATCGGCGACGTGCTGTCACTCTCCCTATGAGAGTGCTAAGGAATGTTTAGCACTCGCCCGAGGCGAGTGCAAGTCGGGCGTCCGCTGCGCCGGGCGAGAACCCGGGGCATCCCCCGGTACGCTAGCGCGGTCAGGTGGGACTCGGGGCCGAGCTGGGGCACAGGTGTTGGGCCGAACGCAACGGATACTGGTGGGCTACCTCACCGCCGCGCTCGTCGCCCTGTGCGTCGCCGCCGGCTTCGGCGCCGGATACGCGATCGGCTACGGCCGCACGGCGAGCGCCGAGCCCGAGGTGGCCCCCCGCACCGCCCCGGAGAACCCCTGTGCGCTCCTTCGCTCCGACACCCGCGGACGCCTGGTGCCCGTGTCGCTGCCGGTCGGCAGCGAGCGGCGCATGATCGACGACCGGCACCAGCAGTCCCGCTGCGAGATGCGGACGAACGAGCGCAAGGCCAGCACGTACAACAAGGCGGCGCTCCTGATCACCGTCGACCGCTTCGGGGCCGACGCCGAGACGAGCGCCACCGAGGCGGCGCGGACCGCGATGACGAAGGCGCGGGAGACGATGTCCCAGGACGGCGAGCCGCTCGAGGGTCTCGGCGACGCCGCGACGGTCGACGTCAGGCGTGCCGGCCGGGCACGGTGGGAGACCCAGGTCCACGTGCAGTACGGCGACACCGTGGTGACGGTGGTCTACACGACCTGGCTCGCCGACCGGTCCGACACCGAGAGTGCCGCCATCACCGTGGCGCGCGAGGTCCTGGCGGCGATGCGATGACCGATCCCACGCCCACCCCGCCGACCCCGGGCACGGACGCACCGGCGACCGCCCTGCCGCCCGAGGCGCGTCCCGCGGCGCGCAGCCCGTGGAACGTCTTCGTGCTGCTCCTCCCGATCACCGTGATCGCAAGCCTGGTGGCGGGCGCGATCGGCCACGGGAACGGGGAGACGGCAGGCCTGGCCAAGGCGTCGGCGGAGCTCGCCGCCAGGACCCGCGACGGTGCGCGCCCGCCGCTCCCGAGCCCAACGACCCTGGCGCCCGAGCCGTTCATCTCGTCGATGCCGCGGCCGTTCCGCACCGGGCTCGACCGCGACGCCACGCCGATCAGGATCGTCGGTCCCACCTTCTCGGCACCGAAGGGCGCCAAGGTGCTGAGCCCCAACGTCCCGTTCTCGTTCCGCGTGGCAGGCAAGGCGTGGCGCACGACCACGCCCGCTCCCGAGCAGGACATCGCCTTCTCGCAGGCGTTCAGCCGGCCGACGGGTAGCGAGACGGCCGCGACCTCACCGTTGCGCGTCGACTTCGCCTGGCGAGTGTGCGGCAAGTGCCTCGCCGCCGACGCACCCACGTTCGACAAGCGGTTCCGTGAGCGGTGGGACCTGCCGTCGTACCGGTTGCGGCAGCTCGCGACGGGCACCTACTACGCCGAGGTCGAGGGCGACGAGTACTACCACCTCGTCGTCCGCCGAAACTTCGACTCACCCGACGGCCGCGTCTACGTCGTGCAGTACGCCACGCGCGCCCCGCTGGACGACAAGGCCGAGGCGCAGGAGCTCGCGAACGAGATCCGCAGCCAGCTGAGCTGAGCCGGACCTCGGCCGTCAGCCGCCGGCGACGGCGGGGATGATCGAGATCTGCGAACCCGCGGGCGTCGGGGTGTCGAGGCCCTGCGCGAAGCGGACGTCCTCCTCGCCGACGTACACGTTGACGAACCTGCGCACCTTGCCGGCGTCGTCGAGGACGCGCGCCTTGAGGCCCGGGTGGTCCGCCTCCAGCCGGTCGAGCACACCCGCCAGGGTCTCGCCCTCGGCTGCCACCTCCGCCGCACCACCGGTCAGCGGACGGAGGATCGTCGGGATCCGGACGGACACACTCACGAGACACCCACCTTCGAGGAGACACTGCGGAACGCTTCGACGCTCGGCTCGATCGTCGCCGCGGGGCGGGCGACGTCGCTGACCGCGTCGAGAGTCTTGAGGCCGTCACCGCTGACGATCGCGGTGGTGTCGGCCTCGGGGTCGATCGCGCCGGCCTCGAGGAGCTTCTTCAGCACGGCGATGGTCACCCCGCCCGCCGTCTCCGCGAAGATGCCCTCGGTGCGGGCGAGCAGCTGGATCGCCTCGACGATCTCGGCGTCGTCGACGTCCTCGACCGCGCCGCCCGTGCGGCGCGCGATGTCGAGCACGTACGGGCCGTCGGCGGGGTTGCCGATCGCGAGCGACTTGGCGATGGTGTCGGGCCGTACGGGCTGCACGATGTCGAGCCCCGCCTTGTACGCCTGCGCGACCGGCGAGCACCCGGTGGCCTGCGCGGCGAACACCTTGTAGGGCTTGTCGTCGACCAGGCCGAGCTTGGTGAGCTCGCCGAACGACTTGTCGATCTTGGTGAGCTGCGACCCGGAGGCGACGGGGACGACGATCTGGTCGGGCAGCCGCCAGCCGAGCTGCTCGGCGATCTCGTAGCCGAGCGTCTTGGAGCCCTCGGCGTAGTACGGACGGACGTTGACGTTGGCGAACGCCCAGTCCTCGTACTCGCCGGCGAGCTCCGAGGCCAGCCGGTTGACGTCGTCGTAGTTGCCCTCGACGGCGAACAGCGTGCCGCCGTAGACCGCGGTCATCGTGATCTTCTGGTGCTCGAGGTCGTGCGGCACCAGGACGACCGACCTGATGCCGCCGCGCGCGGACGCCGCCGCGACGGCGTTGGCGAGGTTGCCGGTCGACGGGCACGCGAGCACCTTGAAGCCGAGCTCGCGCGCCGCGGCGAGCGCCACGGCCACGACCCGGTCCTTGAACGAGTGCGTCGGGTTGCCGGTGTCGTCCTTCAGCCAGAGGCTGCGCATGCCGAGCGCGTGCGCGAGCCCGTCGGCGCGGACGAGCCGCGTGCAGCCGGGCTCGATGCTCGGGATCTCCGCGATGCGGTCGGACACCGGCAGCAGGCCCCGGTAGCGCCAGATGTTCCGCGGCCCGGCCGCGATCGACTCGCGGGTCACGCCGGCGAACTCGTAGGCGACCTCGAGCGGCCCGAAGCACAGCTCGCAGGCGTACCGGGGACCGAGATCGTAGGTCTGGCCGCACTCGCGACACGCGAGGTTGCGCGCGGGTCCGAACGCGTGCGCGTCTGGCTGAGTGTTCAAGGTGCGAAGCCCTTCCTCATCTGTCCTGGCCGCGGACTTCGCGGCTGGCAGGCCGGAGTTGGCACCGTTCCCGGCCGGCCTCGCGAGGTACGAGACGGTCGCCGGGAGGGTTGCCGGGGCTTCAACGGGCCGGTCCCTCTGCCCCTCTGGATGAGTCTTCAGTTGTCGATGCCCAGCCTAGCTGTCCACCATCTGGACGACGGGGCCGGGACGACGGGACACTGGTGCGGTGCGAACCCGTCACCGCGTGCGACAGGTGCTGAACGCCGTCAACCTGACGACGCCGCTCGGCCTCGCCGTCGGTCGGGTCGGCGGCGCGCGGTTCGCGCGGGGTCCCGACGGCCTGGTCGTCGGCTCCGGCTACCGGCTCGGCTTCCCGGTCGCGCGGGCCTTCACGCTCGGCAACGCCGTCGTCGCCAGGACACCGCTCCCGGGCGACTCCCGCCTGATGGTCCACGAAGCGAGACACGCGACGCAGTACGCGTTCCTCGGCCTGCTGCTGCTCCCGGCGTACGGCGTCGCGGCGCTGTGGTCGAAGGCCCGTACCGGCGACTGGGCGTCGGCGAACGTGTTCGAACGCCAAGCCGGCCTGGCCGACGGCGGCTACCCCGACCGGCGGTGAGCGCCCTCACCGTGCCAGAGCCCGTGAGGGGCACCCTCACCGTGCCCTGACACGGTGAGGGTGCCCCTCACGTGTTGCGGGCCGGATGGCTGGCGGCTGCTCTCGCCGAGGTGTCAGGGGGCGGGTGCGGCCTCGACGCCGGTGTCCTCGGCGTGGGCGATGTCCTCGCGCACCTCGGGGTAGTGGCACGCCGCGAAGTGGCCGGTCCGCTTGATCTCCAGCGGCGGGATCTCGTCGCGGCAGCGGACCTGCTCGTCCTCCGACAGGACCTCGCGGTACTTCGAGCAGCGAGTGTGGAAGACGCAGCCGCTCGGCGGGTCGACCGGGCTGGGCAGGTCGCCGCGCAGCAGGATGCGTTCGCGCTGCGTCTCCTTGTTCGGGTCGGGCACCGGCACCGCGGACATCAGGGCATGCGTGTACGGGTGCATCGGCGTGGTGTAGAGCACGTCGCGGTCGGCCAGCTCCATGATGTGCCCCAGGTACATCACCGCCACGCGGTCGGAGATGTGCCGCACGACCGAGAGGTCGTGCGCGACGAAGACGTACGCCATGCCGAACTCGTCCTGGAGGTCCTCCATCAGGTTGACGACCTGCGCCTGCACCGAGACGTCCAGGGCCGACACCGGCTCGTCGCAGACGATCAGCTTGGGCTGCAGGGCGAGCGCTCGGGCGAGGCCGATGCGTTGCCGCTGACCGCCGGAGAACTCGTGCGGGTAGCGGTTGTAGTGCTCGGGGCTGAGGCCGACGCGTTCGAGCAGCCGTTGCACCGCGGCCTTGATGCCGCCCTCCGGCTGCACCCCCTGGATCTTGAACGGCGCACCAACGATCGTGCCGATCGGGTGCCGGGGGTTGAGCGACGAGTACGGGTCCTGGAAGATCATCTGCAGCTCGCGGCGCAGCGGCTGCATCTGGCTGCGCGAGAGACGGGCGACCTCCGTGCCCTGGAACTTGACCGACCCGCCCGTAGGGTCGATCAGCCGGGTGATGGCGCGGCCGGTGGTCGTCTTCCCGCAACCGGACTCACCGACCAGACCGAGGGTCTCCCCCGGCCGCACCGAGAACGACACTCCGTCGACCGCGCGCACCGAGGCCACCTGCCGCTTGAACACGATCCCGCGCCTGATCGGGAAGTGCACCTTGAGGCCGTCGACGGCGAGCAGTGCCTGCGGATCGTCCGCCGCCGGGTGCACCGCGGCGCCGTCGCGCTCACTGACGTCGGTCACTGTCGGTCCCTTCAGAGCGTGGGCGAGATCTGCTCGGACCAGATCCGGCGGCGCGTGTCCACGTCGAGGTGACACCGTACGGCGTGGTCGCCCGTGACGAGCTCGAGCTCGGGGTGCGCGGTGGTGCACGAGCCCGGCTCGGGCACCTGGTCCTGGTACACGCACCGCGGGTGGAAGACGCATCCCTTCGGCACCTGGATCAGCGACGGCGGCTGACCCTTGATCGGGTTCAGTCGCTCGGTGCGCGTGCGGTCCATCCGCGGCATCGAACCCAGCAGACCCCAGGAGTACGGCATCTCGGGGCGGTAGAAGATGTCGCCGACCTGGCCCGTTTCGACGCACTGGCCGCCGTACATGACGACGACCGAGTCGCAGGTCTCCGCCACGACGCCGAGGTCGTGGGTGATGAGGATGATCGCGGAATTGAACTCGCGCTGCAGGTCCTTCATCAGCTCGAGGATCTGTGCCTGCACGGTCACATCGAGCGCGGTCGTCGGCTCGTCGGCGATGAGCAGGCGAGGGTCGCACACCAGCGCCATCGCGATCATCGCGCGCTGTCGCATCCCGCCCGAGAACTGGTGCGGGTACTCCTTCAGCCGCAGCGCCGGGTTGGGGATGCCGACCCGGTCGAGCATCTCGATGACACGCTTCCTCGCCGCCTGCTTGCCGACGTTGTTGTGCACGCGGTACGCCTCGGCGATCTGGCTGCCGACCGTGTAGTACGGGTGCAGGGCCGACAGCGGGTCCTGGAAGATCATCGAGATCTCCTGGCCGCGCAACTGCCGCATCTGGTCCTCGGAGATCTGCATGAGGTCGCGGCCGTCGAAGAGGATCTCGCCGCTCACGTGTGCCTTGCTGCCCTTGTGCAGGCCGAGGATCGCCTGGCTCGTCACCGACTTGCCCGATCCGGACTCGCCCACGATGCCCAGCGTCTGGCCGGGTTCCACCGTGAACGAGAGACCGTCGACCGCCTTCACCAGGCCGTCGTCGGTCGGGAAGTGCACCCGCAGGTCGTGGACCTCGAGGAACGCCTGGTCCGTCGGCGCCGGCCGCCCCACCGCCTCGGTGACGCTCATGTCAGCCTCACCCTCGGGTCGATGACCGCGTACAGGATGTCGACGATGAAGTTGAAGGTCACGATGACGAACGACGAGAGGAGCACGGTCGCCACGATGACCGGGAGGTCCGCCTCCACGATCGAGTCGACGGCCAGCTTGCCGACGCCGTCCATGTTGAACACGGTCTCGGTGATCGCCGCACCCGCGATGACCGCGCCCAGGTCGAGGCCGGCGATCGTGACGATGGGGGTCAGCGCCGCGCGCAGCGCGTGCTTCACCACGACCACGGGTCTCCTCAGGCCCTTGGCCCTGGCGGTGCGGACGAAGTCCTCCGACAGCGTCTCGAGCATGGTCGCGCGGGTGAGTCGCACGTACATGGCGGCGAACACCGCGGCCAGCGTGATCCACGGTGCGACCATGCCCTGCGCCCAGGCCAGCGGATCCTCCGTGATCGGTATGTAGCCCGGCGTCGGCAGCCAGCCGTACTTGATCGCCACGATGTTGTAGAGCGTGAGGCCGATGAAGAACGTCGGCAGCGAGTAGGCGACAAGCGAGACGGCGGTCGCGGCACGGTCGACGAACCGGCCCCTGCGGAGCGCGGCGAGCACGCCGAAGCCCACGCCGAAGGCGATCCAGAGCACGAACGCTCCCACCGCGATCGAGATCGTGACCGGCAGCCTGCTCGTGACCTGCGCGGTGACGCACACCTCGTCGCTGAACGAGAAGCCGAGCGCCGGCGCCGGACAGTGTGTCACAGTCTCCGGCGCGTTCTTCTTGATCAGCGGGTCGTCGGGGAAGTCGCGCCCGACGAACAGGCCCTTGACGAAGTCCCCGTACTGCACGACCGCCGGCCGGTCCAGGCCGAGCGCGCGACTGTTTGCCTCGATGATCTCCGGTGTGCAGCGCTGGCCGCAGGTGAGGGCGGCCGGATTGTTCGGCGACACGAAGAAGAGCAGGAACGTCACGACGCTGACGGCGAACAACATCACGAAGATCGTCAGCACGCGCCGGATCACGAACTGGTACATCGACGCCTCGCTCCCCACTCACTCCGGTGTGCGCGGGTCGGGGACGGCCTGACCGGCCGTCCCCGACCCCCTGGTCCGGCAGAACTGTCGTCCTACCTCACCTGGTCACTTCGTCACTTCACCGAGATGACGGCCAGGTCGACACACGCACCCTGCGCCTGGTTGAAGACGAAGCCCTTCACGTTCGACCCGTAGAGGTAGGTGAACGTGTTGTAGCCCATCGGGTAGATCACCGTCTTCTCGATGACCTCCTGGTCGAGCTCGGTCCACTTCTTCTCGGCTTCCTTCGGGTCGGTCGTCGAGTAGTTCTCCCTGACCCGCTTGTCGAAGTCGGCGTCCTTGAACCCGGAGTAGTTCTGGCCCCGGCTCACCTTCTCGACCTGCTGGCCGGTGTACAGCGCGGGCACGACCGTCGAGGCCGACGGCCAGTCGGCACCCCACGAGCCCCAGCCGATGTCGACGTCAGCGAGGAACTTGGGGTCCTGGACCTTCGCGTAGTAGTCGCTGCTCTCGGGGACCTTCTTCAGCTTGATGTCGAAGCCGGCCTTCTTGAGCGCCTCCTGGATGCCCGCCGACACCTTGTCCTGCGTCGCCGAGCCGCGGTAGGTGTACGTCAGCGGGTACGGGGTCTTGACGCCCGCCTCCTGCAGCATCTGCTTCGCCTTCGCCGGGTCACCCTTGGCGCCCGCGTCGAACGGGTCGAACTTCGCGAACGCGTCCGGCAGGGTGGGGTTGATGACGCCACCGGTCGCCGGCTCCATCGCGGTCTCGCCACCGCTCGTCGTGGCGTACGCCTGCTTGTCGAACGCCGTCGCGACGGCCTCGCGCACCTTGGCGTTCTTCATCTTCGTCAGGTTGAAGAACAGGTAGTCGGTGTACGGGGCGACGTCGGTCACCAGGCGCTTCTTGGCGTTCGCACTGCTCTGCGCGGTGGAGACCATGGACGGCGCCACCCGGCTGTACGACACGGTGTCCTTCGCGTCCCCGGAGTCGGAGATCAGCGCCTGGCTGATGGTCTCCGTCTTGTCGCCGAGCCGGACGTCGATCTTGTCCGGGTAGGCCTTGCGCAGGCCGGCGTCTGCCTTGGGGTCCCACTGGTCGTTGCGGACGAGGATGCCGCCCTTGTCCTTGTTCCAGGTGCCCTGGAGCTTGTACGGGCCGTTGGAGAAGGGCTTGAAGTCGGACTTGGCGCCCTCGTCCTTGTCCTTGCGGAACGCGGAGAACGCGCCCATGTTCACGGCCATGTTGAAATCGGCGTGCGGCGAGTTCAGCTTGTAGGTGATGGTCTTGCCGTCACAGGTCACGGCCTTGTCGTACGCGGCCTGTCCGGTCTTCTTGTACGGCCCCTTGTAGACCGACGTGCCGTCCTTCGCGGTCGGGATGTCGAGCCACTGGACCTGGTAGTTCGGGCCGCCGGTGATCTGGTCGGTGGCGAAGGTGCGCGAGGCGCCGTACCTGAAGTCCTCGCAGGTGACCTCCTTGCCGTCCTGCCACTTCAGCCCGTCGCGGAGGGTGAACGACCACGTCTTGAGGTCGTCGCTGGGCTTGCCGGTGTCGGTCGCGGCGTCGCCGATCAGCTCGTCGCTGCCCAGCGCGCCCTCCTTCGCCGGGAAGGTGGTCAGCGTCTGCGAGAGCGTCCTGTTGATGAAGCTGAGGGCGGCGCCGACGTACGTCCGCTGCGGGTCGAGGTGCTCGAAGGTGGCGAAGTTCCGCAGGATCAGCGTGCCCCCCTTCTGCGGTGCGCCTCCCGACTCACCGCCTCCGGAATCACCGCCTCCTCCGCCGCACGCGGCGAGCGTGAGCGCGAGGGCTGCGACTCCTGCCCCGGCTACGGTCTTTCTGATTGTCGGCCTCATGTACGGGCTCTCCTTGGGCTACGTCCGGCTGATCGAGCCGGCGCTGTCGCCGCACGGCGGTCGCCGCGGGCTGGGATGGACCGGTCGGGGTTCACGACCGGCTCGACTTCGGGTCGAGCGCGTCTCGCAACGAATCGCCGAGCAGGTTGAACGACAGCACGACGATGCACAGCAGGACACCGGGGATGAAGAAGTATGTGGGCACCGGAGCGGCGTAGTTGACCGAGTCGGCGAGGATGTTGCCCACCGTCGGCGTCGGCGGCACCAGTCCGACACCGAGGAAGTTCAGCGCCGCCTCGGTGCCGACGTAGGTCGGCAGGATCGTCGTGCCGTAGACCAGGACGGGCGCCCAGAGGTTGGGCAGCAGCTCCTTGAAGATCACCCATCGTGGCCGGGCGCCGAGCGACCTGGCGGCGTCGACGAACTCGCGCTCCCGCAACGACAGCACCTGCCCGCGCACGATGCGGGCGAAGTACGGCCAGCCGAACGCCGCGAAGACCACGATCAGATAGATGACCCTGGAGCCGTTGCCCTGGATGTGGGTGATCTGCGCAATTCGGTCGACGAGCACGACGGACAGCGCCAGCAGCATCAGCAGCAGCGGGAACGCCAGCACGAGGTCCATCAGGCGCCCGAGCAGGTAGTCGACACGGCCGCCGAAGTAGCCGGCGACCAGGCCGAGGACCGTGCCGAGCGCCACCGTGCAGATCGCCGCGGAGATCACGATCGACATGTCCAGCGTGAGCCCGAGCAGCAACCGCGAGAAGACGTCACGTCCGGTCTGCGGTTCGACGCCGAGCCAGTGGTCGCCGTCGATGCCGCCCCACGGCTTCGTCGGGATCGATCCCGCACCCTGCACCAGGTCCTGCTGGTAGGTGTACGGGTCGATGAGGCCGAGGGCGTGCGCGATCGGGGCGATGATCGCCGCCAGGATCAGCAGCACCACCACCACGAGCGAGACCATGCCGACCTTGTCGTGACGGAAGCGCGCCCAGGCGAGCCTGCCCAGGGACTTGCCCTCGATCGCCTTCGGTTCCAGTCCCGCTTCCGCCTGTGACCCCTCAGGACCGGCACCGACGCCGGAGGCCACGAGCGACATGAAGCGCCTCCACTTCCGGTGACACGGTGTCTCGGGGATTCGACTGGGTACTTCCGGTCATGACTGTTGGGGAGGCTAGTTACTTCCCCGGCGCGGTCCACACCATCTGCCGAAACGAATCCGGATCGTGATACGGGCGCTCGGGAGAGATTACTCGGTGGCAACAGGATTCCCTCACCGGTAGTCGTCTACTCACTGCTCGTGCATGTTCGCCCACCGACCTGCTGCGACCGCGCACCGGCGGTGCGGAAGCATGGGAGCCATGGCTGATCTCGTCGTCGCGTCCAACCGCGGCCCGATCTCGTTCGACACCGACGACAGCGGCGAGCTCGCCGGCAGGCGCGGCGGCGGCGGGCTGGTCTCCGGGCTGACGTCGGTCGCGGGGTCGACCGACGTGCTCTGGGTGTGCGCGGCGCTGTCCGACACCGACCGCCGGGCCGCGGCCACCGCTCCTGCCGGGAGGCTCGACCGGGCCGGACACGACACGGGTGACACCGCGGTGCGGATGCTCGCGATCCCACCGGTCACGTTCCACCGCGCGTACAACGTCATCGCGAACTCGACGCTCTGGTTCGTGCACCACATGCTGTACGACACCCCGCGGCGGCCGGTGTTCGACGCCGGGTTCCGCGCGGCCTGGGAGGGGTACGTCGAGTACAACAGGGCGTTCGCCGACGCACTCGCCGAGGAGGCGGCCCCCGGCGCCAAGGTGATGATCCAGGACTACCATCTCACGCTCGCGCCGCGGATGCTGCGCGAGCGACGCCCCGACGTGCGCATCGCCCACTTCTCGCATACGCCATGGGCGCCACCCGACTACTTCCGGATGCTGCCCGACGACGTCGGTCGCGAGCTCCTCGACGGGATGCTCGGCGCCGACCACACGGGCTTCCTCTCCCCGCGGTGGGCGAGAGCGTTCGGCGCCTGCTGCGTGGACGTGCTGGGGGCGAAGGTCGACGAGGACGCGGCGACGATCACGTACGAGGGGCGGACGACGAGCCAGGGCATCCATCCGCTGGGCAGCGACCGCGCCTTCCTCGAGGCCAGGGCGGCGGAGCCCGACGTGGCGTCGCGCATGCGTACCCTGCGCGAGCAGGTCGGCGACCGCAAGCTGCTGGTGCGGGTCGACCGCACCGAGCTGAGCAAGAACATCGTGCGCGGGCTCGCGGCGTACCGGGAGCTGCTGCGTACGCGGCCGGAGTGGCGCGGCAACGTCGTGCACCTGGCGTTCGCGTACCCCAGCCGCCACGATCTCCCCGAGTACCGCGAGTACACCGCGTCGGTGCAGCGTCTCGCCGGCGAGATCGAGAACGAGTTCGCGACACCCGAGTGGCGTCCGCTGCTGCTGCAGGTCGACGACGACTTCGCCAGGTCGCTCGCCGCCTACCGGCTCGCCGACGTCCTGCTCGTCAACCCCATCCGCGACGGGATGAACCTGGTCGCGAAGGAGGGCCCGGTGCTCTCCGAGCGGGGTGTGGCGCTGGTGCTGTCGCAGGAGGCGGGGGCGTACGACGAGCTCGGCGCCGACGCGGTCTGCGTCAACCCGTACGACGTCAGCGGCACCGCCGACGCCCTGCACGAGGCGCTGTGCATGCCGGCCGACGAACGCGGCCGGCGCTGCACCAGGCTCGCCCGGGCCGCCACCCGGCTCCCGCCGGCACGCTGGTTCGCCGACCAGGTCGCCGCCCTCGACTGACCGCTCAGCTGCTGACGAGTGCGCGGAGGAAGGCGACGACGGCGACGGGGCCGTCGAGCACGAGGTCGGCACGGTCGGTGACCGGCGGGACGGGCTCGGGTCCGACGCTCGCGACGGTGAGGCCGGGGATCCCCTCGGCACGCAGCTCCTCGACCGCCGCGAACGCCGGCAGGTCGCCGAGGTCGTCGCCCGCGAACAGCACCGCCGTCGCCGCGCGCTCGGCGACGAGACCGCGTAACGCCGTGCCCTTGTCCCCACTCGCCCCGCGCAGCTCGAACACGTGTCTACCGGGCTGGACGGCGAGCCCGGCGCGGCCGGCGAGGTCACGCAGCGGCGCCTCGAGCACCGCGGCCGCGGCGGCCGGGTCGGCGGCGTTGCGCAGGTGGACGGCGACCGACGTGCCCTTGTCCTCGACGGTCACGCCGGGGGGCAGCGCCGGGTCACGGAGCAGCACGCGGATCTCCGCCCGCGCGGCGGCCAGGCCGGGCGGCGGTGTCGCGTTCTCGTACGCGCCCGTCCGCGCCGTCCACCGCTCGTCGCCGTAGTGCCCGAGCACGACGAGACCGGGAGCGCCGGTGAGCTCCGCGAGTCCCGCGTACGCCACGGCCGTCGCCGCGGGACGGCCGGTGACGACGGCGGTCGTGCCGACCACGCGGGTGAGGTCGCGCAGCACCGCCGCGGTGCCCTCGACCGGCCGCGCCCGCTCCGGATCGTCCACGATCGGCGCCAGCGTGCCGTCGAAGTCCGTCGCCACCAGCGCGTGGGTGGGGTCGTCACGGAGCGCGCGCAGACCGGCCCTGCCCGCCGCGGTGCGCGGGACGTCGACGGCGTCGGACATCGCCCTGTCTCCCAGGTAACTCACAGTCGGAGATCACCAACCTAGGACGATCCTCGCGTACGGTGAAGCCATGGCACGACGGCCCACGCAGACGGGGTATCGGACAGGCGCCCTGCTCCTGGTGCTGACGTTCGCCAGCTGTGTCCTCGCCGGCATCAGCACCTTCAGCACCGGCGACGCCGGCGTGCGTACGCACGGGGTCGTGCACGTCGTCAAGGACACCTCCAAGCTCTTCACCGGTGCGATGCACCGCGCCACTGCCGACGACGTCGGCTGGCCGGTGGCCGACCGTGCCGTCACGCTCACCCTGCTGGCGCTGCTCCTGGCGACCGCCGTCTGGATCGCCGGGGCGTCCGGACGCCGCAGGCTGCGGCTCGCCGCCGTCCTCTCCCGCGGGCCGCCGGGTCGCTCCGCCCTCGCCTAGGCGCCGCACCGGCGTATCACCCTCGCAGGAGCGGCGCGTCCTACGGACGACCGGAGCACTGATGTCGCCAGACCGCCCGAGGCAGACAGCACTGAGCATGCAGGCCCACAACGGAGCCGTCACCCACCTTCACCGGCGCGACAAGCTGGCCGAGCTACTGCCTTCGCTGCGCGAGCAGCTGGAGGCACAGCGCACCTTCCGTGCCGAGCAGCTCGCTGACCTGATCGCGCATGCGGAGCCGGACGAGTCGCAGGAGCGTCGCCAGGTCGACGCCGCGCTGGCCGACGCCGCACGCTGGGCGCTGCACGAGACCGAGGCCGCGCTCGCACGCATCGACGAGGGGCACTACGGCACCTGCGAGGACTGCGCGGGCCCGATCGCCCTGGAACGCCTCGAGGTGATCCCGCACGCGAGATTCTGCCCGGCGTGCCAGCAGAAGCAGCAGGCCGACGGGAGCGCCACCGCGCAGCACTGACCCGGACAGGGACGTGGTCGCCCTGCCCGGGGAGGGTGGTGTGGGTGTCTGTCCGGGCTCAGCCGGTGGTGCCGAGGCGCCGCGCGGAGCGGGCGCGCTGGCGGGACGAGCGCATGCGCCGCAGACGCTTGACCAGCATGGGGTCGAAGGCCTGGGCCTCGGGACGGTCGATCAGCGCGTTGAGCAGCTGGTAGTAGCGGGTGGCCGACATGGAGAACAGCTCACGGATCGCCTGCTCCTTGGCGCCGGCGTACTTCCACCACTGGCGCTCGAACGACAGGATCTCTCCGTCACGCTCGGAAAGCTCCTCGACCACGTCAGTCGCGGCTCTCGATTGCGCGGCGAACGTCATGTGGCACAACCTCCGGGTCGGACGACTCGATCGGCCCCATCGTACGCACCAAATTACACCCGTGTCATTAGACGCGGACCCGGCGGGCCCGCTGCAGCGGTCGACGCGGTCACTTTACGCGTACGCACCGACAGCGAACGTGGCGTCCCCCGGCGGGAGACGCCACGTTCGGGCAGAGCTTCGGCTCGGGTCGGTCAGTCGACGAGGCGGTCGCCGGTCTCGCCGTCGAAGAGGTGCACGGAGTCGGTCATGATCTGCAGGCCGACCGACGACCCCTTCACGGGCGTGTTGCGCGGGTCGCAGCGGACCGTGACCTCCTGCGTGCCCTCCTGGCCGGGAACGTGCGCCGAGCAGTACGCGAACGCGTCGGAGCCGAGCTCCTCGACGAGCTCGACCGTCGCCTTGAGGCCCTCGGCCTCGCCGCCCTCGGCGCCGATGACCACGGACTCCGGCCGGGCGCCGACGACGACGTCGGTGCCGGTGACCTTGGCGCGCTGACCGGGCGTGAGCGGGATGAGGTAGCCGCTGAGGTCGACGCCCTCGTCGGTCAGCCCGCCGGTAATGAGGTTCATCGCGGGCGAGCCGATGAAGCCGGCGACGAAGACGTTCTGCGGGTTCTCGTAGAGCTTCAGCGGGGTGTCGACCTGCTGGAGGAGGCCGTCCTTGAGCACGGCGACCCGGTCACCCATCGTCATGGCCTCGACCTGGTCGTGGGTGACGTAGATGGTGGTGACGCCGAGACGCCGCTGCAGCGAGGCGATCTGGGTGCGCGTGGCGACGCGCAGCTTGGCGTCGAGGTTGGACAGCGGCTCGTCCATCAGGAAGACCTGCGGCGCGCGGACGATCGCGCGACCCATGGCGACACGCTGGCGCTGACCACCGGACAGGCGGGCGGGCTTGCGGTCGAGGAAGTCCTCGAGACCGAGCAGCTTGGCCGCCTCCTGCACGCGCTCCCTGATCTGCGGCTTGGGTACCCGCTTGATCTTGAGGTGGAAGCCGATGTTGTCGGCGACGGTCATGTGCGGGTAGAGCGCGTAGTTCTGGAACACCATCGCGATGTCGCGGTCCTTGGGCGGCAGGTTGGTGACGTCGCGGTCACCGATGTAGATGCTGCCCTTGTCGACGCCCTCGAGGCCGGCGAGCATCCGCAGGGAGGTCGACTTGCCACATCCGGACGGACCCACCAGGACCATGAACTCGCCATCGTTGACCTCGAGGTCCAACGCATCCACTGCGGGGACGTCGGTGCCTGGATAGATGCGAGAGGCCTTGTCAAAGAAGACCCGAGCCATGAACGTCTCCCTCTGCCAGCGATGCCAGTTGCGTCATGCTCCCCGATCGTGCGGGTGGGGTCAATGGTATGCACAGATGAGCTAGCTCTCCGAGGCACCACGACTACGCCTCGGCGCGACCGTTTCTTTCCAGACCCTGGAGATTCGGCCCCTGACCTGGGAGGACGGCTGATGAGAGTACTGACCGGTGCCAGGCTCGTGCTGCCCGGCGGTGTCACGCCGGGACGTATCGAGGTGGCGGGCGACCGGCTGGCCCACGTCGTGCCGGAGGACCCGGGCGTGCCGGATACGACCGAGGGTGACGGTGAGACGTTCGACCTCGGCGGCGCCTACGTGCTCCCCGGCTTCGTCGACCTCCACTGCCACGGCGGCGGCGGGGCGGCGTTCACGGTGGGCGACGAGGCGGAGGCCCGTACGGTCGCCGCGTTCCACCTCGCACACGGGACGACGACGATGCTGGCGAGCCTCGTGACCGCACCCGTCGAGACCCTCGTCGCGCACGCGTCGGTCCTCGGCGGCCTCGCGGCGGAGGGCGTCGTCGCCGGCGTGCACTTCGAGGGTCCCTTCCTCTCGGCCGCGCGGTGCGGCGCGCAGGACCCCGCGCACCTGCGCGCTCCCGACCCCGACGCGTTCGCCCGCATGGTCGACGCCGCCGCCGGCCATGCGCGGATGATGACGTTCGCACCTGAACTGCCCGGCGCCACCGACCTGGTCGCGCGCGCGGTCGCGGCCGGCGTCGTCGCCGCCGTCGGACACACCGACGCCACGTACGACGAGACCCGGGCGGCGATCGACGCCGGCGCGAGCGTCGCGACGCACCTCTTCAACGGCATGCGCCCGGTGCACCACAGGGAGCCGGGCCCGGTGCTCGCGTGCCTCGCGGCGCCCGACGTCACGTGCGAGCTCATCAACGACGGCGTCCACCTCGCCGGCGCCACGGTGGCGTACGTCGCGGCGACCAGTCGCGCGGCGCTCGTCACCGACGCCATGGGCGCAGCGGGCATGGGCGACGGCACGTACCAGCTCGGCAGCATGCGGATCACCGTCGCCGGCGACACCGCCACGCTCGCCGGCACCGACACCATCGCCGGCAGCACCCTGACCATGGCGGCGGCTGTCCGCCGCGCCGTGCGCGATGTCGGCCTCGACTGGCCGGCGGTGTCCGTGGCCGCCTCGCTCATGCCGGCGCGTGCGCTCGGCCTGGCGGACGAGCTCGGCAGCCTCGAGAAGGGCAAGCGCGCCGACCTCGTCGTCCTCGACCCCGATGACCTGGAGATCCGCGGCGTGATGAGGGCGGGTAGGTGGGTGAGCCGCTGACCCGTCAGCGGGGCGGGCGGAAGGCGACGAACTCGTCCGTCACCTGGAGGCGGCGGGCACGGAAGCGGTAGAGGGACGCGGGCCGACCGCCTGCGGGGCCGGGGACCGCGGCGCCGCCGGTCGGCTCCAGCTGGCCGCGGCGGGCGAGGAAGCGCTGCAGATTGGTGGCGTCGACGTCGTAGCCGAGCGCAGCGGCGTACAGCACCCGCAGGGTCGAGATCGTGAACTCCGGCGGCGCGAGGGCGAAGCCGATGTTGGTGTACGAGAGCTTCGCGCGCATGCGCTCGACGGCGCCCGCGACGATCGCGCCGTGGTCGAACGCCGTCGGCGGCAGCCGGTGGGTGGGGCACCAGGCGGTGTCGGACGGCAGCCGCGGGTCGGCGTCGCTCGGCACCAGGCCGAGGAAGGCGGTGGCCAGCCGGCGCGGCCCCGGCCGCCGTTCGGGCGCCGAGAACACGGCGAGCTGCTCGTGGTGGGCGACCTCGCGGACGTCGACCTTCTCGGCCAGCTGACGCAGCACCGACGTCCGGACGTCCTCGCGTTCCCCCAGCACTCCGCCGGGCAGCGCCCACCGCCCGTGGTGGGGGTCCTGGGCCCGCTGCCAGAGCAGTACGTGGAGCTGACCGTCGCGGACGCTGAGTACGGCCGCGAGGACTTCGTGAACAGCCAGGCCCGCCTGAGTGCTAGTATCTGACACGTTTTCGACTATAAGACGAAAACGTCGACTGGCGCCTCACGACACGCGGGAGACGCCGACGAGGAGGCATGACGATGACGGAGACGGCCACCCGCGGCACCCTCGCCGGGGCCGGGTGGGACGAAGCGCACTGGGCCGCGGAGGTCCGCAGGCTCGCCGCCGAACGCGACGCCGTCCTGCTCGCGCACAACTACCAGGTGCCGGAGATCCAGGACGTCGCCGACCACGTCGGCGACTCCCTCGCGCTCTCCCGCCTCGCGGCCGAGGCCGACGCCGGCACGATCGTGTTCTGCGGTGTCCACTTCATGGCCGAGACGGCGAAGATCCTCGCCCCCGACAAGACCGTCCTGATCCCCGACGCCCGCGCCGGCTGCTCGCTCGCCGACTCCATCACCGCCGACCAGCTGCGCGCCTGGAAGGCCGAGCACCCCGGCGCCGTGGTCGTCTCGTACGTCAACACCACCGCCGAGGTGAAGGCCGAGACCGACATCTGCTGCACGTCGTCCAACGCGGTCGACGTCGTGCGGTCGATCCCGGCCGACCGGGAGATCCTGTTCCTGCCCGACGTGTTCCTCGGCGCCCACGTCAGGCGGGTGACCGGCCGCGAGAACATCCACGTCTGGCACGGCGAGTGCCACGTGCACGCGGGCATCGACGGCGGCACCCTCGCCGCACGGGCGGCGGCCGACCCCGATGCCGAGCTGTACGTCCACCCCGAGTGCGGCTGCGCCACCTCGGCGCTCTACCTCGCCGAGGCCGGCACGGTGCCCGGCGACCGGGTGCGCATCCTCTCCACCGGCGGCATGCTCGACGCCGCGCGCTCGACCCGCGCGAGCAGCGTGCTCGTCGCGACCGAGGTGGGCATGCTGCACCAGCTCAGGAAGGCCGCGCCCGACGTCGACTTCCGCCCGGTCAACGACCGGGCCAGCTGCCGCTACATGAAGATGATCACCCCCGACGCCCTGCTCCGTTCCCTGCGCGAGGGCGTCGACGAGGTCGACGTCGCACCCGCGATCGCGGAGCGTGCGCGCGACGCCGTCCGCCGGATGATCGCGATCGGCCGTCCGGGGGGCGGGGAGTGACGCCCGTACGGCTCGCGCCCGTCGACCTGGTGGTCGTGGGCAGCGGTGTCGCCGGGCTGACGGCCGTCCTCGAGGCCCGGGCGCTCGGGCTGCGCACGCTGCTGGTCACCAAGGCCGGGCTCCCCGACGGCAACACCCGCTGGGCCCAGGGCGGCATCAGCGTGGTGCTCGGCGACGAGACCGGCGACAGCGTCGACGCCCATGTGCGCGACACGATCGTCGCCGGCGCGGGACTGTGCGACGAGACCGCCGTCCGCGCGATCCTCACCGAGGGACCCGCGGCGGTCCGCCGGCTGCGGGGGCGCGGAGCGGCGTTCGACCGCGGGGCGGACGGGCACCTCGCGCGCACCCGCGAAGGCGGGCACAGCGCGTTCCGCGTCATCCACTCCGGCGGCGATGCCACCGGCGCCGAGGTCGAGCGCGCCCTCGTCGAGGCCACGCGCGCCGACCAGACCGCGGTCCTCCCGCACCACAGCGTCCTCTCGCTCGGCCGCGACGAGCGCGGGATCACCGGCGCCGTACTCGTCGACGGCACGGGCCGCACGACGTTCGTCCCCGCGGGCGCCGTCCTCCTCGCGACGGGCGGGCTCGGCCAGCTGTACGCGTCGACGACCAACCCGCCCGTGGCGACCGGCGACGGCCTCGCGCTCGCGCTGCGTGCGGGGGCGCGGGTGGCCGACCTGGAGTTCGTCCAGTTCCACCCGACCGCGCTGTGGACCGGTGGGCCGGGCGGGCAGCGGCCGCTCGTCACCGAAGCGGTGCGCGGCGAGGGCGGCGTGCTCGTCGACGACGACGGCGCGCGACTCATGGCGGGCGTCCATCCACTCGCCGACATGGCTCCGCGTGACGTCGTGGCGACCGCGATCACCAGGCACCTCAACGAGACCGGCACCGACCACGTGTGGCTCGACGCGACGGGGCTCGACGACTTCGCCGAGCGCTTCCCCACCGTGTTCGCGTCGTGCCGCGAGATCGGCGTCGACCCGACCCGCACGCCCATCCCCGTCACCCCGGCGGCCCACTACCTGTGCGGCGGCGTCGACGTCGACGCCGAGGGCCGCACGTCCGTACCCGGCCTCTACGCCGCGGGCGAGGTGGCGCGCACCGGGCTGCACGGCGCCAACCGGCTCGCGTCCAACAGCCTCGTCGAGGGACTCGTCACGGGCACCTGGGCGGCGCTGGCGGTGGCGCGCGAGCGACGTGCGGCCCGCGACGGCGGCACGCCCCACGTCCCCGAGACGCTCCCCGCCGTCGACCGGGGCGAGCTGCAGCGGACGGCGAGCCGCCGGCTCGCCCTGGGACGCGACGCCGCGGGCTTCGACGAGGTCGACGCGTTGCTCGACCGGGCGACGCCTCGCGCCACGTCGGCACCCGAGCACGCCGCCGACGCGGCGCTCACCCTGGTCGCCCGCGCCCTCACGTTCGCGGCGAGGGAGCGGCGTGAGACCCGCGGCTGCCACGTCCGGCACGACGCCCCGCACACCGGCGACGCGTGGCGGCACGGCATGGCCGTGGAGCTCGCCGACCCCACCGACGACCGCTCGATGCGAGCCCTGACACCGACGGGAGCACGGCGGTGACGACACACCAGCTCACCACGGAGCAGACCGGCACCGGTCCCGACGCCGCCGACGTCTCGCGGGCCGTACGCGCGGCCCTCGACGAGGACCTGCGACACGGACCCGACGTCACGACCGAGGCCACCGTCCCGACCGGCGCCCGTTCCGTCGGACGGCTGACGCCCCGGCGCGACGGGATCCTCGCGGGCCTGCCGGTGGCAGCGGTCGTCCTCGCCGAGGTGCTCGGCCGGGGCGCGGCCGAGCTCCGTCCCGCCGCGTCCGACGGCGACCGCGTGCGTACGGGCGTGCCGGTCGCCGAGATCGAGGCCCCCACTCGCGGCCTGCTCACCGCGGAGCGCACACTGCTGAACTTCGTCGGCCACCTCTCCGGCGTCGCCACCGTGACCGCCGCGTGGGTCGACGCCGTCGCCGGCACCGGGTGCGCCGTCCGCGACACCCGCAAGACGCTGCCCGGCCTACGGTCGCTGGAGAAGTACGCCGTGCGCTGCGGCGGCGGCGTCAACCACCGCCTCGGACTCGGCGACGCCGTCCTGGTCAAGGACAACCACGTCGCCGCCGCCGGCTCGATCACCGCCGCCGTCGAGGCCGTACGCACCAGGGCGCCCGACCTCTGGTACGAGGTCGAGGTCGACACGCTCGCCCAGCTCGACGAGACACTCGCCCTCGACGTCGAGCTCGTGCTCCTCGACAACTTCACCGTCGCCGACTGCGTCGAGGCCGTCCGCCGCGCGGCGGGCACGGGCACCCGACTCGAGGTCTCCGGCGGCCTCACCCTCGACCGGGCGCGCGCGTACGCCGAGACCGGCGTCGACTACCTCGCGGTCGGCGCGCTGACGCACTCCGCCCCTGCCCTCGACCTCGGTCTCGATCTCTGAGGGGCGCAAGCTCGGAGAAGCATGCGGGCCGTGGGTGACCTACGGTCGTGGGCACCCACCGAGGGAGGAGACCCGACATGCGTATCGCGTTCGCCCAGATCTTCGTGACCGACCAGGACGCTGCGAAGGCGTTCTACACGGAGAAGCTCGGTTTCGTGGAGCGGACCGACGCCGCCTACGGACCCGGCGCGAGGTGGCTCACCGTGGCCTCACCGGACGACCAGGAAGGACCCGAACTGCTGCTCGGCCTCCCCGACGAGGACGCCCGGGCGTTCCAGAAGCATGTGCACGACGCGGGTCAGCCGGCGATGTCGTTCACCACCGACGACATCCAGGGCGACTACGAACGCCTGCGCGCCGCCGGCGTCGCGTTCACGCTGCCACCCACGACGATGGAGTACGGCGGCACCGACGCGATCTTCGAGGACACCTGCGGCAACCTCGTCAACCTGCACCAGGGCTAGCGCCCGGTCACGTTCCTTCCACCATGGGGCGGCGACCGAGCACCCCGTGAGCGGCACCCTCACCGTGTCCAGGCACGGTGAGGGTGCCCCTGACGGGTCCTGGCACGGGCGTTGACTCCGGTACCGTCACCGGGAGCTAACCGGTGGGGCAGGCCGTGGCGTTGGACATCGCGAGTCGGGGTTCACACATGCTGCATCCGATGGGAACCCCCGAATCGCGATGTGCAGCGGTGGTTCACGTGCTCAACGCGGACCACGCCGGTCACGCGCAGGGGCGCACCGGGTGGTCGTAGCTGCGCCGGACGCTCGAGCCGAGCACCGAGATGTCGGCGCCGTAGACGTGGATCGAGACCGCGGTGCGGTCGCTGCAGTTGCGCACCTTGTGGATGTCACCCGGCGGGGCGAAGCCGCACACCGCGCCCGTGGGGTTCTGGTGCGTGCCGGTGGCCACCAGGTGCGGTGCGGCACAGTCGGTGCACAGCCGGTATAGCGTCTCGGACTCCTGCTCCTGCGCGACGCCGACCACGCACCATGAGACATGGTCGTGGATCGCGGTCTCCTGGCCCGGGAGCCAGACCAGCGCCACGATCGAGAAGCTGCCGTCGTCGGCGACGTACAGGATGTGCTGCACGTACCTCGCGGGGTCGCCGGTGCGCTGCTCCGGCGTGAGCAGGTCGGCCTTCGGCAGGTGCAGCCGGAGCTGCTCGGCGACCAGGCCCGAGGCCTCGTCGGCGGGCAGGTTCCTGGCGACCACGCCGTGCACTCCCTCGACGAGCTCCGCCAGCACTCCCGACTCGTCCGTACGGTCGATCGTCGCCCTCATCGCCTGCCGCCTTCCTGTCGCACCGCGACACCAGTCTCGCCCCAGTGTGCACGGTCGGCGAACGCCGGTCGGCCACGCGGTGAGATCACGGTCGCGGCCAGTGGCCAGTGGTCACCGACGTCACCCGTGAGGGGCACCCTCACGGTGCCCTGGAGGCTGTTGCGCTTTGGGGTCCGGTGTGGTGATGGCGTGACTATGGGGAGGATGTGTGAGTCGGGGGGTGTGCCCGGGTCATGCTGGCTGGGTGGTCGCTGTGCTGGTGGTGAAGAGGCGCCGCAGGTTGTG